>SLRP01000110.1 GCA_007130845.1 Kiritimatiellia bacterium
GCTGTCCTTCACGGCATCTACCCCAGGGCACGACGCAGGCAATAGGTCCAGCCCATAGTGATACGCGGCCAAGCACTCACCAAGACTGCCTACAAGGTGACCATCTGGCGTGAAGTGCCTTCCGGGGAACATTGAATCTAGTTCTCCGACAATTCGATAGAGATCCGTGATGAGTTCTGGCAATCGGTCTTGATCCATGTACACCCTTATACCCCGAACAAGTTATTGAGTACTTTTCTTGCTATCCTTACGCTATCAGCGGCCAATTTCGTAACCCGTTGATTTTCAGGGGTCAGGGTAGCGGGCTTTTCCCGGACAGGTCAAGTCCTGTTTTTGTCGCCCATCTACGCGATATTGACAGTGCTATCTGTAAGTGCCTATTATTGCGCATAATATGAAGCGTGCTATCATTCGGAGTCTAAAAGAAGGTTTTTCGCCATGAAACCACTCCCGTCCGCTCTGTTGACGACTTTTCTGAAGACCCTTTCCAAAGCTTCTGTACCGGGGAATTTCTTGAGTCCATACCTGATAACTCTGAAACAGATTACCCATGTCCTATCGTTGCGGCCAGCCGGCGGAAATCGGTTCTCCGGGGAAGCGGACACCGAAGCGATCAGTCAGTTCGGGCACGGTATCAGGCCGAATATCAAGTTCGTAGCGAGCGCACAATTCGGATAAAACCTGCGGCCCGGCAGAATCAATCCCACCCAGATCGACCAATTCGTTGAAAAAGCCCTCGAAACCCGCCGGAGATATTATCTCAAGGATCCGGCAGGGCTCCTCCCCGGCATTCCAGAATGTGTGCCACTGTTTGCGCGGCTTGAACACCAGATCTCCGGGCCCGGCTTCCAGCACCTCATCCCCGAGCAAGGCACCCATGCGCCCCTCAAGAACGAAACTGTACTCATCTTCGCGATTATGCCGGTGCAACGGAGCCGCCAGCGCACGGGGCCCCAAGGGATGTTCAACCAGGGAGAAACGCTCGCCCGAATCAGCTCCATCAATCATGAACCGCACACCTATGCTCCCCAGAAACCCCGACTTGCCATCGCGCGGCCCGACAACCTTAGATTTGTTCATGCTCATCGTTTATTCCTTATCAGTTTTTCAATACGCACACGTTTTCTTTCGCCGTACCCAGCAAATCACCGTTGAGGATTATTCACTGCCATCGTACTCACACATGGCTGCGGCCGACCTTCAACCCTAAACTAGCTCCATCGTACCGGGCCGTCAGGTAAATCCGTCTATTTAAAACAGCACCAAGCTTCAGAATATCACATTCAGCATGACCATCATTACCACCAGAAAAACGACAGTCATTCCACTGCCGGCTTTGATAAAGTCCTTAACACGGTATCCGCCTGGTCCCATTATCAATGCGTTGACCTGATGGGTGGGGATCAGAAATGCGTTGGAGGTCGCGATGGCGACGGTCAATGCAAATATGCGAGGATCCGCGTCAATTCCTGAAACCTGAGCAGCCATGGCGACATTGACCGCCAGAGGCACAAGCAGAACTGTTGCTCCAACGTTCGACATTACAAGAGTAAAGGCCGTTGCCAGGACCGCTACCGAACCCTGCAGAATCCAGGGTGAAACGGTTCCCATCATGTCCAATGCCGTGTGCGCTATCCAGTGAGCCGTCCCGGTGTCTTCCATGACCATACCGAGAGGAATAAGGCTCGCCAGAAGGAATACCGTGCGCCAGCTGATTGATCCATAGGCTTCGTCTATTGTCAGGACCCCGGTAAGAATCATGCCCAGAGCTCCGGCCATCAATGCAGCAGCCAGCATGATATCGGTGAAGAGAATCAGAAACATGGCCAGTAGGATAAAGGCGATTGCATGAGGAACCTTCTTAGGCCTGAGCTCTTCGTGGGGATATTCGCTTGTTATCACCACAAAATCCCGGTTTTTCTCCAGGCGCGCCAGCGATTCCCATGAACAATGACATGCCAGCGTATCTCCCGACTGAAGCGGTGTTTCCCTTCGGTTTTTTCGAATCGTTTCTTCCCCCCGGTGTATTGCAAGAACGGAGAGGCCGTAGCTCTTTCTCATGGCGACATCAGTAACCGTACTGCCTATTAATTCGGAATTTGGAGGAATTACCACCTCGGCGATCCCCGACCTGAGGGGCGACAAGACATCGCTGAATATGTCAAGATCGTCCATGATCTTAATATCGGCCTTCTCCTCAAGCTTTCGAAGCGCATCTTCCCTGCCCAACAACGCCAGGTGAGCCCGGGGCTCGATATCCTGTCTGCTCCACGGCCCAACCCTGATTTCACCGTTCATGAATGCCGCAACAATAACGACCCCATATTCATATTCTATATCCCCCACTTTCCTCCCTGCCAATGGAGAGTCCTTCCCCATCCTTGCCTCCCTGATAACGAAGTCAAGGCCGTAAACCTGACGGTAATAGTCGCCGGTGCTTTCTCCGCTGGTGCCATCCGTCCGTACACTGGGCAGTATAAAACGTCCAAAAAGAATGAAATAAGCAATACCCGCGATAATTAAAGCAATGCCGACGGGTGTTACGTCGAACATCTGAAAACGTTCCATGTCTCTGGGTAACAAGTCGTTTAAAAGAATAAGCGGGCTGGAAGCTACAAGTGTAAGGGTTCCTCCCATGATAGCGCAGAAACCCATGGGAATGAGCAACCTGGACATGGGCAGACCCGTTCGCGATGAGATACGCGAAACCACAGGGAGAAAAAGCACGGCCGCGCCGATATTCTGCATGAACCCGGATATAATACCTGAAGTTCCGGATACAAGAGGTATTATTTTCCTTTCGCTGTAACCGCCGACACGAAGTATACATCCGGCCAAACGCCTCATGACACCGGTTTTATCAAGCCCGGCGCCAATTATCATTACGGCAATGATCGAAATAACGGCATTGCTGGAGAACCCTGAAAACAGGCGTTGCATGTCCGTCATTCCTTCCAGGGCCGGCACCAGCGATAGCAGACCAAGCAGAACCATTATGGTGATCGCCGCTACATCGATACGGACGATTTCGGATACGAAAAGAAAAGCAGTCAAGGCCAGAAGACTGAGCACGACAATCATTTGAGGAGTGAGTGTAAGGGCATCCTGCATCTATATTTACCCTGCAATAAAGCGAGCGAATCCAAACAGCGGTTTGAAGTCACCAGTTCCACTGAACAAAAATGACAGATCACGGGATACCCGTCAAGAACGCCATTTGCGAACTGATTCCTCTGCAGCGCGTTTCTTGGATCCATTCATTCAGATACGCGCGGCGCTGTTTGTCCTCATCACATCTGCTCTCTCAGCCATGACAATCCATCCTCCACGACCATCTCGATAATTTCCCGTGGAGGACGGCTATGCGGACTTTCAAACCAGCGGATTTCCTTTGGTTGACCGGCTGCATCGTGAAGCGCCTTGACCGTTTCAGGAGGAAATATCTCATCCTGCTTGGCATTTTGAAAAAGCACCGGCCGCGGAGAAATAGATCCGACATGACGAATGGGGTCAAAGGGGCGCAGAATCTCGGCCAGTATACGCGCAATTCCTCGCTGCCATCTGATTCCGTCAGCGTCGTCAAGCCGCGGTGACCCGGCCGCAATGCGCGGAAGGTCGCCCGCAGCTGCAGTAAATACACCCGCTCGTATACGTTGATCGTATGCCATTGAAGCCGCACCAGTCATGGCCCCGAAACTTGCTCCCCACAGGTATATGTGCTCCGGATCAATATCCGGGCGGCTCTGCAGAACATCCACCAATCTGCGAGTCTCAAGAATCGTCAAAGAAAGTCGCTTCCGCAAAGTGGCTATCTCCGCCAGGACTGCTCCTCGATCAACATGTCTTTCTCCCCGCCCGTATTGTTCCATGACGAAAATTGCAAATCCGGCTTCAGTCATCGCATGGGCAATTTCATGCGGAAAATCCATTTCCATGCCGATTCCATAAAGAAATATGATTGCCGGATATCGGCGGTCATCAGGCAAGGGAACCGATCCTGCAACAGGAACCCGTTCTCCCGGAACAGCCTCAAACACGAAGCGGTGCTCCACAAATGACTCGTGGGATTCCCCTGCAAGGGCTTGAACATTCAGGTCCTTTTCAGGGAGGTCGGCTTGAAGATTACTCATGACAACCATGTCCGCCACTCGTTTTCCGGCAAACAAGCATAAAACAACGACAAGCGGCAGACAAATATAAAGCCATCTTCGTCTTTTCATTAAATCAATAGTGCCCGGTAACATTGGCGGAGTCAAGGTTCTGCAAGCTGGTCGGCCGCACACTCCATGGCTTACCGTCGTCCTGCATTTACGAACTTAATGGAAGTAACAGGACTTTCCGGAAGCCATCCCATTTTAATAATCACTCCTGCCGCAAACCCCATATTTGGCTTGCGAAGGCAGATGCCGCAAACTAGCTTGAACAATAACAAGGGTTGATGCTGCAAAATGGTCACTGACAACAAGGAAATGTTGCGCGGCAGGCCGACCCCTGTCATTAATTGGCAAGGATTAAGCAAATACAATGCAGCTTATTAAGCGCATAAGGAAATATCTTGAAGTATTGATCAGCCGTCTGGGAATGCTGCTTATTCCCTTATTGCCGCGACCCGTAATTCTATTCACGTCGAAATTACTGGGCGACTCTGCCTATATACTCCCTCTTGAGATCAAGAGAATAGGCATTGCAAACCTGGATATCGCATATGGCGGTTCCAAGACACAGAAGGAGAAAAAGCGCATACTGCGAAATTCCTTCCGGACATTTGCCCTTGTGATTCTGGACATATTCTGGTTCACAAAACATCCTGAAAAAAGGATTCCCAAACATGTCAGATTCGATCCGGAACTGAACGAGCTGTTCGAGTCCAAACCCCATGTATGCATCACGGCTCATCTCGGAAACTGGGAATTGCTGGGACATGCCGTATCCATGAAAGGCTACCCATTGCACAGCGTCGCCGCCCCCCTTGCCAATCCCGCGCTGGAACCTATTTTCAACAGGATCCGCATAATCTCAGGCCAGCAGATCATTCCCCGGCAGGGAGCAATCAGAGCCATGCTTAGAATATTGAAAGGAAGCGGGAAAATCGGCTTATTGCTTGATCAGAATACAAAACCGTCGGAAGGCGGAATATTCGTGGATTTCATGGGGAAACCTGCCCCGATTTCGGAGTCTGCGGCTGCCCTTTCCCTTCGCACCCGGGCCGACATCCTGTTCGGCTTCTGTATTCCGAAATCCGACGGAAGTTATTATGTGCATACGGCAAGGAAACTGGTTGTCGATGACTATGTCACCATGGATAGAGACAAGGCAATTGAGGCTTGTACACGGAATATTGCGCATGTAATAGAGAAAGCGATACAAGACTATCCAGGATCCTGGTTGTGGATGTATAAACGCTGGAAGTTCAAGGCCCCTGATGACAGGAATGGGGAATACCCCTACTATGCCAGGGAACTTGGCGATGGAGAGAAGCGCCGATCATGAAACACAGCACCGGTTTATCAAAGCCGGGGATGTATATTCAAACCCATCCGGTCTTCCTGCTTCCTTGAAAACCTCTAAATACGCGTACCGTTTTCAATAACGGTATTCTTGGGAATAACCACAACACTGTCCCTTACAGTGTATTTATCCGTCACTGTGTTGTCCTTTTTCCCGTCGGGCGTTATATGGCATCCGTCTCCGATCCGTGCATTCTTGTCGATTATGGCGTTCTTAATATTACAATCCCTGCCTATGCCCAGGGGCGGTGATTTGCTTATTTTCAAATCATCATTATAATAATCCGCGCCCATTATGACGGAGTTCTCTATTACCGATCCCTCACCAACAACAGCACGGATTCCTATGATTGATTGCGATATACGTTGTCCTGAAATAATACAGCCCTCGGTTAGCAGGGCTCTTTTCATATCACAGCTATTGACCTTTGAAGGCGGTAGATAGCGCATACGGGTGTATACCGGTCGGTTTGCATCATAAAAACTGAATTCAGGAAGCGGGTTTGTCAATGACAGGTTTGTCTCCCAGAAACTGCCGATCGTTCCTATATCCCGCCAAAACCCATCGAAAACATAACTGTAGACTCGATAATCTTCTATTGCATTCGGGATTACATCCCTACCGAAGTCCCTGTGGTCGTCATTGTTTATCAGATCGGCAAGCGCCTGGGTGTTGAAAACATATATTCCCATGCTTGCCAGATATCTCTCCTCTTCATAGGTCGGGGCGCGGTACTTGTCCAATTCCGGTCCGGTGCCGGGTTTCTCAGCGAATTCGGTTATCCGTCCGGACTCATCCACGCGCATGATACCCAGATCTCCGGCATCGGAACGTTCTACCGGTTTAGTCGTGATGGTGACATCGGCTTTGTGTTCCAGGTGCTGCTTAATGACATCCTGAAAATCCATGCGGTAAAGCTGATCCCCTGAAAGCACCACGATCAGATCGGGATCCTCGTCCATGAAATGGCTGAATGTCTTGCGGACAGCATCCGCTGTGCCCGTGTACCACAGTGCGGCTCCGGGAGTCTGCTTCGCGGCGAGAATTCTTACAAAACTCCTGCGGGAAAAGGTGTCGAACTGATAAGTGGATTGCACATGCTGATGAAGAGAAACGCTGTTGAACTGCGTAAGCAGATATATCCTGCGGATATTGCCGTTGATGCAGTTACTTATCGGTATGTCCACCAGCCGGTACTTGCCCGCTATCGGCACAGCCGGCTTTGCCCGGTCGCGTGTCAGAGGATTCAACCGGGATCCTTCACCACCGCCAAGAATTACCGCGACAATGTTCATGATCACCATTCCAGTCTACCCCACAACCATAAAGCTCAGCATGACACAAAAGCAAACCTTTACTTTTGCCTTCATTATCCTTGCGGACTCAACAAAAGCAACCGAGTAAATATCATTTAAGTCGGATATAAATAGAATCTTTAAACCCGCGCAAACAGGTGGACTGACACCCGCAGGTTGATCAGAGATATATGCGCAATCGTAAAACAAGAAACCGAATATTTACATTGGTTCGGCACATGGAAGCCCCATACCATTCAATAAATTATCGGGTTTATGCGCCTGCCGGGTTACTGGCCTGATTGATCGAGCATAACGGTTCTGGCAACATCAAATTCAAAATAGCCAGCGCTTGGTTTCAGGAAGATACTTCAAAATTGATCTATATACGCTTTTCGTCATCCAAGGCATGCTTGCCAGGAGCATATATCGATTTAATGAGATGGATCTATACACCGATCAATCGTCATCGTCGTCATCGTCGTCATCATCCAAGAAGAAGTCTATAAAATCTTGAAAATCAATTACTACTGCCCCTGTCGCGGAGCCAAATAGAGTTCCGGTTCGCCCTCCACTCTCAATCCAGGTGCCGTTGATTATGCGGTCTGTCAAAGTATTGTCCACCCTGAGGCCTTCAAAGCTCCCGGTAATTTCCACCTCCATGCCGGCGGCGCTTACACCGGAAACACCGAATTGCCCGATTATGTGACCTGTCTCACCTTCGCCGATCGACTGTCCATCAGTTCTCCTTAGGCTACCCATATTCCCTGTATATCTTCCCCCGTTGTTATCAATTATCTCAATTCGCTCACCTTCCTGATGAACGGTGAATGATATAACAGCCGGACCCGTAACCCCGGAACCTACACTACCCGTTTCGCCGGGATCACTCACATCGGCAACGAGTAAACCACCCTCGAAATCACCAAAATATTGACCGCTGAAGTTTATGGCGTTCCAGCGCTCATTCCAGCTGTCCACTCCTCCGCCCGACGTCCAGTCGCAACCCATTCCAATAAAGCCGGTCAAACCCAACAACAACATTAAATATCCAATACGTTTCATTACGGCGTTCTCCTTGTAAGCACTCTACCGATACAAATCATTTTTGGACCACAAGTATTCAAGACTCTTTACAGAATTTTGTCAACACATACAAATATACACCCTCCATTATTATTCCAAACCGGATGAAATCTCCGATATTGAATGGGTACAAGGAATTCCGGCAAGAACATATCCGGGCGAGATCAGCATTCAGCAAAGACGGCTTATCGGCATGATGAAATTTCTTGAGAGTCAGGAGTGAAGGCCCTATCTTCCTCCCAATGAGCACATCCACTACCATGCGTGTCGCCCTTGTTCAAATTGCCTGCTCAAAGGATTCCGACGGCAATCTTCAAAAGGCCGCCGAGTGGACGGGCCGTGCCGCCGGGCAGGGGGCAGATGTGATATGCCTGCCTGAATTGTTCCGGTTTCCGTATTTCTGCCAGACTGAGGATGCATCCGTTTTTGATCTTGCGGAAACGATTCCGGGTCAGACGACTGAAATACTCGGCGCTGTGGCAAAGAAACATGGGGTTATTATACTGGCATCGATCTTTGAGCGCCGGGCTTCCGGTCTATATCACAACTCTCTGGCGACATTGGACGAAAGCGGCAATATAGCGGGTATATACCGCAAGATGCATATCCCGGACGATCCCGGCTACTGCGAAAAATTCTATTTCACACCGGGCGACCTGGGATTTCAGGCCGTGGATACACGCATGGGAAAACTGGGCACATTGATTTGCTGGGACCAGTGGTATCCTGAAGCTGCGCGTTTGACTGCACTGAAGGGCGCGTCAGTACTTTTTTACCCGACCGCCATAGGGTGGCACCCGGAAGAAAAGGATGAACACGGCGCAGCCCAACACGATGCATGGAAAACAGTACAGCGCGGACATGCCGTAGCCAACGCTCTGTATGTTGCAGCAGTCAACCGGGTCGGACTAGAAAAGACTTCTCCGGACTCCCCGGGAATTGAATTCTGGGGTTCTTCCTTTATCGCAGACCCGCAGGGTGTCATTATTGCTGAGGCATCAATCGACAGGGAGGAAATAATCATGGCCGAAATAGATACCGCGCGAATAGAAGACACACGCCGCAACTGGCCGTTTTTCCGTGACCGCCGTATCGACGCATACACAGGAATGGATCAGAGATGGGGGCAATAATGGGCTCATGGCGTGCAGATCTCATTCCAAATGCACTATTATCAACCATATTCGCCATACTGGAATCTTATTTCCTGTTCGACTGCGCATGGGGCCTATGCCGGACTGACACCCTCACCCGCGAATTTGCGGCCTCTGAATCCTTCTCAGACAGACTGCATACAATCCGCTGAAACATGCCATACAACGACACGCCTTTATCATCTCGCGGGCCATTCCTGATGCCCGCCGAATGGGAACGCCATGAGGCTACATGGATTGGCTGGCCGCATAATAATGATGACTGGCCGGGAAAATTTGCGGCAATCCCATGGGTCTACGCGGAAATAGTCCGAAAGATAGCTCCCGGAGAGCGTCTGCGTATTCTGATCAACGACCAAAAGCATGAATCGCGCGCCGGAAGAATTCTTAAAAAGGCCGGGATTGACTCTGCTCGCGTCGACTTTCTGCAAATACCCACGGATCGCGGATGGACGCGTGATTTCGGACCCATATTCGCAAGAAACGATGGTGAAAAAACCATAGTCGATTTCAAATTCAATGCATGGGCCAGGTACAGCAACTGGCGCAAGGACAATGATGTCCCTGATCAAGCCGCTCTTTCAACCGGGCACAAGATTTTCAAGGCTGAACATAATCACAAACATATTGTTATGGAAGGGGGAGCAATTGATGTCAACGGACGGGGAACATTGATCACAACCGAGGAATGCCTCCTTGACCCTGAAATACAAACTCGCAATCCGGGACTCGGTCGCAAGGATTATGAAACTGTATTCAAGGAATGGCTGGGGATAACAAACACAATATGGCTTGGAAAAGGAATATCCGGTGACGATACCCATGGTCATGTGGATGACCTGTGCCGCTTTGTAAATACTGATACCATTGTGGTGGTTGATGAACGGAATTCCAATGACGCAAATTATTATTCGCTTCAGGAAAACAGGGAACGATTGCAGGACGCACGCCTTGAGGAAGGGCAGAAGCCCGCAATAGCGGAATTGCCGATGCCGGATCCGCTTTATTTCGAAGGCCACCGCCTGCCCGCAAGTTATGCCAATTTTTACATCAGCAATTCCGCGGTTCTTGTACCGACATTCAACGATGCCAATGATAGAACTGCGCTTGGGATTTTATCAGAGCTGATTTCCGACCGTCCAGTCATAGGGATACACGCCGTCGATCTTGTATGGGGATTTGGAACCCTGCACTGCCTGACTCAGCAGGAACCGTACACCTGTAAGGCAGACACCGGCACAATTTAATCCATTCACAACCATGATAGAAACCCTTAAATTGGTTTGGCCTCATGTTACGGCTGCTCTTTCAATTCTAGTAGCCGTAGCGGCTTCGGCTCATGCCATAATTCATAAGCGTGATTCAAGATCATCAGTCGGATGGGTGGCGCTGATATGGCTCGTTCCATTTGTGGGGTCGGTTCTGTATCTCACCCTGGGAATAAACCGCATACATCGCAAAGCCATGAGCTTGAGAGGCCAGAAACGACTTTCCAACGCTCCTGAAGGAGCCCCTGCCATGCAACCCGGCAATCTGGAAAATAGCTGGGCTCCGGAGCACCGCTATTTCATACCGCTGTCCAGGCTTTGCGGACGGGTGACGGGACGAGAACTTCTTTCCGGGAACAACATCACGCCTCTCTGCAATGGTGATGAAGCCTATCCACGCATGCTTGATGCCATCGACATGGCTCAGAGATCGGTAGGCATTACCACGTATATCTTCGATTGTGACAAGGCCGGTCATTTGTTCATGGAGGCCTTGTCCAGGGCGGTTAAGCGCGGTGTTGAAGTGCGGGTGCTTATAGATGCCGTAGGCGCCCGGTACTCTTTCCCTTCCGCAGTTCACATGCTGCGCCGTTCAGGCATACGCACCGCCCTGTTCATGCCGACGTATCTTCCGTGGTCCACTCCATACGTTAATCTCAGGTCACACAGGAAAATCATGACTATAGACGGAAACACGGCTTTTACCGGAGGTATGAACATAAGGGAAGGAAACCTGCTTGCAGAAAATCCGCGGCATCCCGTCCAGGATATCCATGCGCTGATAACCGGACCGGTTGTTCGCGAACTACAGGAGGTTTTTACCGACGACTGGCATTTTGCAACAGGCGAAAAACTGGCTGGTGAACCCTGGTATCCTCCGCTCCTGCAGACGGGCGACATGATTGCCCGCGCAGTATCCGACGGCCCTGACCACGACTACGACAAAATGAGATTCGTCATGATAGGAGCACTTTCCATAGCGCGCCATTCCGTGCGAATCGCTACACCCTATTTCATTCCGGATCTTTCGCTGATTAGCGCTCTGAATACAGCCGCCATGCGCGGTGTGGCTGTGGATATCCTACTGCCCGAGAAAAACAACCTTAGGATGGTTCAATGGGCATGCATGGCCCAGCTCTGGCAGGTTCTTGAGTGGGGTTGCCGGGTATGGTTTACCCCTCCTCCCTTTGATCACAGCAAAATCTTTGTCGTCGACGAGGCATGGTCGCTTGCCGGATCGGCCAACTGGGATGCCAGAAGTCTGAGACTGAATTTTGAGATTGGTATTGAAGCCTACGACACCGTACTTGCGGCTCAAATGGTGAAAATCTTCGAGCAAAAGAAGAATAACTCCACCCCTTTAACCTTTGAAAAGGCCAGATCCCGTCCGCTGCCGCTTCAACTTAGAGACGGGATTGCCCGGCTGTTCGCTCCATATTTATAGATTGTTTCATTTAAATAAATGCCGCCGCATATGGTGTTTCCCTCATACCGGAACATGGCATGCGCCCAATGAAATAGAATATATCCATAACTCACAATTCAGGCTCTTGGCGAATGGATAGAGACCCTATGATCATTCATAAAACCCTGTTATATTTACATGCTGTTAGATGAATCCGTGATGATTTATTCAGTCTGACAATACGAACCGTAACAGAAATATAAACCGACTGCTAAACCCGATCATAAGACATGCCGTATCTAACAATCATAGGCGGAGGTTTGGCTGGCAGTGAAGCTGCGTGGCAGGCGGCTGAACGTGGCATAGAAGTCAAACTTTATGAAATGAGACCGGCCATGACAACTGGAGCTCATATTACCGGAGACCTGGCAGAGCTGGTATGCTCAAACTCCCTTGGCTCCAACCTTCCCGACAGGGCGTCAGGTCTTTTAAAGGAAGAGATGCGACGCATGGGGTCCCTTCTCATTTCGTGCGCTGACGACACCGCCGTTCCTGCAGGCGGAGCTCTGGCCGTAGATAGGACGGAATTCTCCAAACTGGTAACCAGGCGGATCGAGGAGCATCCCTGCATAGAAGTAGTCCGCGATGAACTGGGCAGTATTCCCGATAAACCTGTAATCATATCGAGCGGCCCATTGACATCCGAATCGCTGTCTTCGGATATCGCGCGATTGAGCGGCGAGGATCGACTCTATTTCTACGACGCTATTTCCCCCATTGTCCATGCTGAATCGATTGACATGAATATTGCGTTCCGCGCATCCCGTCATGGCCGGGGAACCTCAGATACAGGAGATTATATCAACTGTCCCATGACCAGGACGGAGTATGATGAATTCATGGAAGCCCTTCTTGGCGCGGACCGGATACCCCTGCGATCATTCGAAGAGGATTTGAAAAAAGGGGTGCGGGCGGGAGCTCATGCATTCTTCGAAGGTTGCCTGCCTGTGGAGATAATGGCTGAGCGGGGTCGGGAATCTCTTGCATACGGCCCATTACGCCCCGTCGGTCTTATCGACCCGCGAATTGGGAAACGACCTTATGCAGCCGTTCAGTTGCGGCAGGATAATATTTCCGCGACACTTTACAATATTGTCGGATTTCAAACGAATTTGAAGTTTCCCGAACAGAGCCGGGTATTGCGTATGATCCCGGGGCTGGAACGAGCTGAATTCCTACGCTACGGGCAGATGCACCGCAACACATTCATCGCGTCTCCTCAACTGCTTAAACCATCGCTTCAATATCGGAATCGCGACGACATATTTTTTGCTGGACAAATTACAGGTGTGGAAGGCTATGCAGGCAATATCGCCACCGGATTGCTGGCCGGAATCAATGCCGCTCTCGAAATACAGTCGGCAGAGCCGATTGAACTACCAGTTGAAACCATGCTGGGGGCATTGTGTCATTACATTGCGAATGCTGACCTTGCCGACTTTCAGCCGATGAAAGCGAACTTTGGAATTTTGCCCCGACTGGAAAATGCTCGTAAATTGAATAAACGTGATCGCGCAGACGCGTACCGGAAAAGGGCACTTGAAACACTGGATTCCTGGTTGACCCGCCACGAATCCGTCTTCCTCAAAAATGACGGCGTCATCCGGTGATTAATGGTCTGAAGGCATGAGTCGCCGGAGATTGCAGTATCAGTAAGGAATCAGCCATAAGATCCATTGACATACGCACGCCTATCGAAGAGTCTTTTTACATGCACGATAAAAATACAGATTTCAACCTTGAAAAACTTATCAAAGACGTGTTCCAACCCGGGCCGGATGAACGGGTATTAATAATGTCGGATATCCCGCGGGACGGTATTCCTGATCATCCCGAATGGGAAGACCGAAGGCGGATGGCCGAGGAGTGGAAACTCGCGTTCAAGTCATTAACGGAGTTCGTGGCCCCGTTGCTTTCATACCCCGCAACGGGAGCCGGAAATGCGGATCTGCCCGAAACAGGCACGATGGATGGAAAGACCGTTTCGATTCTTGAGTGCATGGCTGATTACAACATATTGGTCGGCATGACCGAGTATTCTGCCACGGCCCCGCTCGCTGCTTTCGTCAAGAGGCATTCAAACATCAGGGCCGCCAGCATGCCGGGTGTTCTCAGACGCATGGAACAATCCGCACTTGCCGCAGATTACCGAGAGGTCGCTCGAAAGACACATATACTTTCTGAACGGCTTACCAGAGCCAGATCAGCCCGGGTAATCTTCAGTACCGGTCATATCGTTGATTTCGATCTGCGTGAACGGACCGGACACTCAGATGACGGGCTGTGTGTTCCGGGAAAGGCATTCCCGGTCATCAACCTCCCCAGCGGCGAGGCATTCATAGTGCCATATGAAGGGGAAAATGCCGGTCAACCAAGTCAGACTCAGGGCGAAATACCCATTTCTGGAAACGGTGAAACCTATGTGCTTCAAGTCGAAGGAAACAAAATTATGGAAGTTGCGGGAGACGGCAGGAATGCTGCTTTTATGAGGTCTTTTTTCGAGGTGGATACCGCGAGGCGCAATATTGCGGAATTGGGCCTGGGATGTAACGACCGCGCAGTGGTGCTTGGAAACGTACTGGAAGACGAAAAAGCCGGCATGCATTGGGCTTACGGAAGAAGCGAGCATTTGGGAGGCACGATTGGTCCGTACAGTTTCACGCAACCCGGGCACGTTGTTCACCAGGACATTGTGTACGCCCCGGGGTCGGGCATATCAGTTGATTCGGTTCGAATTACCTATTTGGGCGGCGGCGATGAAGAAATCATGAATAACAACGAATACACCGTGTTTTAAAGAACCTGAATCTAAAGGAGACGGCATATGAGCAGGGAAAATGAGGTTCTGGATAAGCTTCGCAACATCATCGATCCGGACCTGGACAGGGATATCGTATCTCTGGATTTCATAAAAAATCTGGAGGTGGGCGATAACGGCATCGTATCTTTTACGATTGAATTAACAACCCCCGCATGTCCCGTTAAGGATAAATTCAGGAAAGACGCAGAAACTCTGGTAGGGAGTCTCCCATGGGTAAAAGGCGTTAATGTTAATCTATCATCGGCGCCGCGCAGCAATCCCCTTACCTCGCAGGCTCCGGGGCTTCAAAAAGTGGCGAATCTGATCGCTGTATCCAGCTGCAAGGGAGGTGTGGGCAAGTCAACCGTAGCAATCAATCTTGCCGCCGCATTGTCCAGGTCTGACGCCAAAGTAGGACTTTTTGACGCGGACGTTTACGGTCCCAGCCTGCCCACAGTTGCGCGCCCTGAAAACACCGACCTTTACAGCCGCAATGAGCTGATTATCCCTCTGACATATGAAGGCATCAAAATGATGTCATTCGGATTCGTTCCTACCGGACCCGGCGGAGGCGCGGCAATAATGCGCGGTCCGATGGTAACCCAGGTTATCAATCAGCTCTTGACAGGCACCGAATGGGGCGAGCTGGATTATCTTGTGATAGACATGCCGCCCGGAACGGGAGATGTTCAATTGACGCTGACCCAGGTTATTCCTATAACGGCATCGATAATTGTTACTACTCCCCAGGAGCTGAGTTTTGTTGACGTAGTCAAGGGCATTCAGATGTTCCACAAGCTCAAGGTCCCGACCGTAGCAGTAGTGGAAAACATGTCATACTTCATATGCGATCAATGCGATAAGAAACATTACCTATTCGGACGCGGCGCCATGGACAGGCTGGTGCATCAATTCGGGATTCAAAACGCTTTTGAACTGCCATTGGTGCCGGAAATTTCCGAGCTCAGCGATGCTGGAAAACCAATCGTGCTTGAAAAACCGGAACATCCCGTATCCAGGCGGGTATTCGAGTTATCGGAAGCCGTAGTCCGTGAAGTAAGCCGCATAAAGTATGGAGCAGCCGCACCGCCAAAGGTGTCATTTGTGATCGGCAGAGGCATTGTCGTGCAATGGCCGTCGGGGAAGGAACAGGAAATCCACCCCGCGGACCTCAGGAGACAATGCCGTTGCGCGCACTGTATAAACGAGATGACCGGAGAACCCCGTCTGGATCCATCAAGCGTAAACGACGAAGTATACCCCACACATATAGAACCCATGGGCAACTATGCGGTCACGATAAGCTGGAGCGACGGGCACAACACCTCCATTTACCCCTACGACATGCTGTTGGAATCGGGTAACGGGGAGAACGTGCAAAGCACAGACTGATACAACCATTATTGTCCATATTCCTGCCGATAATGTCCCGGAAACAAAGAAAACCGCGCAGACATTAGAGCCTGCGCGGTTTTCCGGTTATGATTAAGCTACCGTGTATCAGTAGCGGTAATAGTCAGGCTTGAACGGCCCATCCTTGGGAATTCCGAGGTATGCCGCCTGTTTTCGATTAAGCTTATCCAGCTTGACTCCGAGTTTGGAAATATGCATCTCGGCGACCTTCTCGTCCAACTTCTTCGGAAGAACATAGACGCCAAGCGGGTATTTCTCTGTATTGGCAAACAACTCGATCTGCGCCATTACCTGGTTGGTAAAGCTGTTTGACATCACAAAACTCGGATGTCCAGTGGCACATCCAAGATTAACCAGACGCCCCTCGGCAAGAACGAGGATCCGTTTGCCGTTGGGGAATGTGACCTTGTGAACCTGCGGTTTAATCTCATCCCACTTGTATTTCTGTATCTTCTCTATCTGAATCTCGCTGTCGAAATGCCCGATATTGCATACGATTGCGAGATCTTTCATACGGCGCATGTGCCGCTCGGTAATTACGTCGCAACAACCCGTCGTTGTGACGAATACGTCACCAATCCGGCAGGCCTCATCCATGGTCATGACCTCGTATCCTTCCATGGACGCCTGGAGCGCGCATATGGGATCGATCTCGGTCACAATTACACGCGCGCCCTGCCCCACAAGGGACTGACATGAGCCTTTCCCAACATCACCGTATCCGGCGACAACGGCAACCTTCCCGGACAGCATCACATCCGTAGCGCGCATAATGGCATCGACCAGGGAATGACGGCAGCCGTACAGGTTGTCGAACTTGGACTTCGTAACGGAATCGTTCACGTTGATAGCCGGAAACAACAGCTCACCTTTTTCGTGCATCTTGTACAAACGGTGCACACCGGTGGTGGTCTCCTCGCTGACACCCCTGATATCCTTGGCTATCCTGTGGAAGCGGCCCTTATCACGCTTGAGCGCCTTCTTCAGCTGAGCCAGCAACACCTTTTCCTCAGTGCTTTCCGGCTTGAAATCCAGTGTGGAAGGATCTTCTTCTGCCCTGTATCCCATATGAAGGAAGAGGGTTGCATCCCCTCCGTCGTCGAGGATCATGTTGGGTCCTTTTCCGTTGCCCCAATCCAGAATCTTGTCCGTATACTCCCAGTACTCTTCCAGTGATTCACCTTTATGCGCAAACACCGGTATGCCCTTGGCAGCTATGGCTGCGGCTGCATGGTCCTGTGTGGAGAATATATTACAACTTGCCCAGCGTATCTGAGCGCCAAGGTGTTTAAGAGTCTCAATAAGCACAGCCGTCTGAATCGTCATATGCAGAGATCCTGCGATCCTGGCTCCTTTGAGCGGCTTGCTGTCTCCGTATTCTTCACGGATAGCCATCAAGCCGGGCATTTCCTGTTCCGCAAGTTCAATTTCCTTCCGGCCGAACGCCGCGAGGGAAAGATCCTTTACGGCAAAATCCTTTTTCTTCTTTGACTTGCCTTTAGTGGATGTCAAAACCGTAAGTTTCGGTTTGCCATTCAACTTTTTCGCTGTTGCACTCTTAGCCATATCTAGCTACTCCTTTTCTTCTGTTCTGTTATTTTGCTTTCCCGCCACTGCCACAAGCACCGATAATTCGGGTGTGGACCCGGGCAGTCTTTCGATACGCAGCGGGGCCAGTGCACCTGACTCCATCCACGATCGAATCTCTTCCTCATCGAATCCCAGCCACTGATCCGCCCATTGCTCGCGAACCCACTCCTGTTCGTGGCTCACCAGATCAAGTATGACCAGCAACCCGCCAGGCTTCAAAATTCTTCCGGCTTCCCGTACAGCCTTCTCCGGGCTTGCCGCATGATGCAGGGCCTGGCTTAAAAACGCCGCATCGGTTGAAAGATCCGGCAACGGGAGGGATTCGATATCTCCTTCAGCCACACGGACTCTATCGCCTAAACCCGCCTCCATTGCCTGCTGCTCAACCAGTCGCAGCATTTCCGACGATAGATCAACAGCGGTTACCATTGATGCGTATCTCGCCAATAAAAGCGTCAAGGCACCCTCTCCGGCACCAAGATCCGCCACTTCCCTGCCTGTAAACCCGGCAGCCATACCCGCAGCAAGAGCCGGCCAGCCGCCGCCCGGCTCGGTAAATGAGCCGTAACTTCCAGCGATCCGGTCAAAAAATTCCCGGCTTCGCCGTTTCCTGTACTCCATGATGCGGCGCACGGACGCCCGGTCTTCAGCCGCACTCTCAACGTTGTTCAACTGCGAACTGATAAAGTTCGCTAGCACTGGGTCCGAAAACACGGCCCCGAGCCGGTAATAAACCGATGTTCCGTCACGGCGTGCAGTCACCAGATTAGCGTCGCGCAAGGGCTTCAAATGTCGACTTACAGTCGATTGGGGAAGCCCCAGAACACCTACCAATTCGGCGACAGATAATTCCGCCGTGGATACAGCCCTAATAATTCTAAGACGCACCGTATCTGATAACGCCCTGAATATATCAATGGTAGCGGGCATAAAATTCATCTGTTGTTTCACATATATGAATATATGGGATTTACCAGATAATCAAGGAAAAATTCGAATTCTCTTGTCAATA
>SLRP01000090.1 GCA_007130845.1 Kiritimatiellia bacterium
GCGATATTATTACCATTGAGAGAGGCTTCAACACGGAGTTTTGCATCCCTGAAAAATTTATTTTCCGGTTGAGCCGACAGGGACCGGTCAATCCAGGCCTGCGCCTCGTCGGGTTTGTCGGCGTATAACAGGGACAATCCGAACATGCACTGGGTTGCAGGTAGTGCCTCATCCGTCACATATTTTGCAAATATGTCGGCAGCCTCCCAATATTGCTCCTTGCGGAATGCGGATACTGCGCGAATTGCGTAGATCCATTCCTCATCGAATCCCATGTCCATGGCCCTCTTCGAAAAGAAATGTGCGGAGAATACATCGCCCCTGGCATCGCCTCGCTGAAAATATGCTCTAGCCAGCAGAGCGCAGGTCTCCCCATCCTCGGGCGCTCCGGGAGTACGCAGGATGTCAATGGCCTCGTCATTCCTGTTCTCATCCAGAAATATCCTGGCGTATTCAATGCCCCGCTCTTTGGAAGTTTGATCCTTCATTTGGCGCCCTTTCCGCCGACACTCCTTTTTCGTACAGAAGCTTCAGTCAATACCTGATGGAAAATTGGTTGCAGCTTGAGGTTCCTGATATTCACCGGTTCATGGCCGTCAGATCGTTCACCCATAAGTTCGGCAATAGATTTTCCGCCGACGCGCCGGGTAAAATCGCCGAAAGTTTCCTTTTCGTTGAGCCGGTTGGCCAGGTACACCTCCAGCATGCGGCGTATGGCGGGAACGACTTCCTGGGCTGTAACAAGTGTCACATGTTCGGCAATATGTCCCGAACCGTGCAGCTTGCCTCCGACAAATATGTCGAAGCCCTCCTCGCTACCGGTTTCTTCGCGCCTTCGCGTGCCGCGCAGGCCGATATCGGCTATCCAATGTTGCGCACAGGAGTTAGGGCACCCGTTCATGTTGATCCGCAACGAACCGACTTTTTCCCACAATTCCCGGTCTGCAGCCAGTTGGTCGTAAAGTTTTCTATAAGTGTTGGGGGTGTCGGAGACCGCGAGGTTGCATTGTGTGGTGCCGACACAGGCTACCATGTCCGGGAGGCGTTCCAGGCCGTCGGATCGAAAGCTCGCCTCCCCGATGGCTCTGCGGAGAGGTTCTACGCTCTCGTCGGGAACAAAACGCAGCTCCAGGTTTTGTCTATTGGTGAACATGACAGTCCCGTTGCCGTATTCTCGAGCCCATTGGGCGAACAGGCGCGCGTCATTCGCCGTCAATTCAGAGCGCAGTATCATGACACGGATTACATTGAATCCTTCCTGCCGTTGAGGAACAACTTCCTGTCCGTCCAGATAAAGCTCGCCGACGTCCGGTTCATGGTCGGAAGCAGGCTCGATTCTGTCCAGCCCGTTTATCCCGCGCCTGCTCATTTCCTCCAAAACCTTTTTCCCGAAGCCTTCCGGGCCGAATTTATCCACCACGTATTTCAGTCTGGCGAAGGCTCGAACTCTCCTGTTGCCGTGTCTGCGGAATACCTCCGTAGCCGCTTGTGTGACCTCTATCACCAGGTCTTCGGGCACCCAATCGAAGATCACCTTTGCCATGAATGGACGGGCGCCCAAGCCGCCGCCTGCATGGTATTTCCAGCCGGTTTGTTCAACCCCGTTTTCACCGAACCGCTTGACAGGGTACCAGCCCTGACAGTTCATCAAGGTCTGACCACATGCCCGGCCGCATCCGGACACGCTGATTTTATGTTTGCGGGGAAGATTGCGCTGCTTGTCCTTCAATTCGGAATCATCCGATATGCGTTCAAGCATTTTCCGCGTATCCCCTATTTCATGGGGACAGACACCCTGCAGTGAACAGGTGATGACATTCCTGGTAACATCCCCGCAGGCGTTCTTGCTTATGATTCCGACTTCATCCATTCCCTCCAATATCTTATGGATGTCCTCTTTCCGCACCCAATGAAATTGAAGTGTCTGGCGCGTTGTAATGCAGATCTCACTCTGGGCATATTTTTCCGCAAGATCCGCGGCCCGCTCCAACTGCTCGGATGTGAACAGACCGCCCGGCGTACGCAGCCGGATCATGAAAAAGCCCTTCTGGAGCTGGTGATAAACCCCGGTCCACTTGAATAATCCTATCTCGTTGGTTTTGATGTCATAAAAAGGACGACGCGCAATATCCCTGAAATCAAAATCGGGATCGATGTTCAACTTGTCTTTCTCTATCGGCGTAAGACCAGGTTTTACCGGCATGAAATCCCCTAAAAAAATAACAAAAACAAAACCCAACTAAATCTATCGAGTATTGTATACTTTCATGCTGATTTTCCTTGAATGCAAGCAAGAAAGCCCGATTTCCTGATATCCGGTCCGGTTTTTATTTATGAATCCTAATTATTACTCTGATAGAATGGTGTCTGTCCCCATTCATTTTTCGTGCAATATTCGGGCTAGTGGACAAGTTTTTTCAAATTTACCGGTCTGCGACGTGAACCCCATGTCCCCGGCTGACCCGAAAAGATACCTGCACATCTGGTACGGCAATATATACATTCACCTTCCCGGCCAAGGTTCCAGTCAGTTAGAACATACCAGTCCCGGCCGATCAGTCTCTTGTTGCAGTTGTGACAGTAAGTGCTCCCGCCATCTTCATCCTGAACATTGCCGGTGTAAACGTATCGCAATCCGTTGTTCATGGCGATTCTGCGCGACCGCGCAAGGGATTCCGCTGGCGTGGGTGGTATGTTCATCATCTTGTAATCCGGATGAAATCCGGTGAAATGCAGAGGAACGTCTGGACCGAGTGTTTCCACAACCCATCTTGAAAGGGCGTCAATCTCCCTTTCAGAGTCGTTTTCTCCGGGTATCAGCAGCGTGGTAATCTCCAGCCAAATATCGGTTTCATGTTTAAGGTAGACGAGGGTATCCTTCACATTTTCCAGTAAAGCGCCGCATACCTGCTCATAAAAACGGTCGGTAAAGCCCTTTAAATCCACATTGGCGGCATCCATGTACCGGAAGAATTCTTGTCTGGGTTCATCGCATATATAGCCTGCTGTTACCGCTATTGTGCGTATGCCGAGTTTTCTGCATTCCTTCGCAATATCAACAGCATACTCCATGAAAATTACCGGGTCATTGTATGTAAAAGCCACGCTGGAGCATTCAAGAGTCTTGGCGGCGCGAGCTATTGCAACCGGATCGGCCTCATCGGCCAGGGTGTCTATTTCCCGCGATTTGCTTATATCCCAGTTTTGACAAAACCGGCAGGTAAGATTGCAGCCTGCAGTTCCGAAAGAAAGAACAGGGGTACCCGGCAGAAAATGATTAAGAGGCTTCTTCTCGACTGGATCGATGCAGAATCCGCTGGATCTGCCATATGTGGTCAGAACGATTCTGCTGTCCTGGTTCATTCTTACGAAACAGGCCCCACGTTGTCCCTCGGCAAGGCGGCAGTAGTTTGGACACACGTTGCATTGAACCCGGCCGCCGGGCAGCCGTTCCCAGAATTTCGTGGGTGCGACGTGGTTCATGACTTCGTCCGTCATATGAAATCTCCTCGATTACTGTACTCCCCACCTGTCATGTCCACAACCGTTCTGTTCCCGGCGCAAAGTATTCGCACCCTGTTACACCCGTGCATCCAATCCCCCCTTAAACCGAGAGGAAGGTCGAATTCCTCCATATATACAGGGGCTTTTTTAAAATACGGGATGGACAGAATATGTGTTGATACTTACAATTCTTATGCAAGGCAAAATCAAATTCTGGAGGTGCCATGAAAGCGGAGAAGGGCAGTCAACTGATTGTACACGCGCCTGATCAACCGGGTGAGCTGGCCAAGGTCATGAAGCTGGTTTCGGATTTCGGGATCAATATTCGTGCCTATGCCGGCTGGGTGTCGGAAGGCACCGGACGCATTATTCTGATCACGGAAGACAACACCAAGGCGCTTTCGCTGATCAGTGACGCCGGTTTTGAGGCCCGGGAGGAAGAGGTTGCGCTTGTAACGGACAGGGACGTGATAGGCAGCGGTTCTAAGATTGTGCAAAAGATTGCGGAAACCGGAATAAACCTGGAAAGTGTATTTGCTTCCACAAACGGCGATGGTGATTATCTGACGGTTTTTCAAACCTCTGATGTTGATCGGTTAATCAGCGCACTGACTGAATCGGAATCAGGACAGCGGGAATAGTCCCGTGAACAGGGCTGGTGTAAGAAAGCCGGCTGTAGCCGGAGTTTTTTATCCTGCGGATGAATCCGAATTGCGCAGGATGGTCAGGGCGTATATTCAAGATGCAGTATATGAAGGCGGAAGGCCTCGCGCTTTGATCGGTCCGCACGCCGGTTATGAATATTCCGGCCCTGTGGCAGGTTCAGCCTACAAGTCCCTCAGGGATCAACGTGAAGTGATTCACCGTGTTCTACTGCTTGGCCCTTCTCATCATGTTCCTATGATCGGCCTTGGCGGAAGCAGTGCCGAGGCCTTTGAAACGCCTTTCGGTCTTGTTCCGGTTGACATGGAATCAATGGACTCTCTGCTGGAATTTCAGCAGGTACGCATCATGGATAATGCCCATGAATACGAGCACAGTATT
The DNA here is from genome assembly GCA_007130845.1 of Kiritimatiellia bacterium. Classification (GTDB taxonomy): domain Bacteria; phylum Verrucomicrobiota; class Kiritimatiellia; order SLAD01; family SLAD01; genus SLRP01. The sequence continues at coordinate 4,549 of SLRP01000090.1, forward strand.
GAAACACATCTTCCCTTTCTTCAGGAGATGCTTGATGAATTTTCAGTAATACCGGTTTTGACCGGTGACGCGACGACAGAAGAAGTTACAGAAGTTATCGAAAAATTCATTGAAAATACCGATACGCTGATTGCGGTAAGTTCGGATTTGAGTCATTACTTTGATTATGACACAGCCAGGCGGTTTGACGAAGCGGCATCCAGAGCGATAGAGCAGTTGAATCCGGAGGCCCTGCATCCAGAACATGCATGCGGAATAGTTCCAATCCAGGGGTTGCTGCTGGCATCCGAAAATCACGGGCTGTCGGCGAATACCCTGGACTTGCGAAGTTCAGGTGATACTGCGGGGCCGAGAGACACCGTAGTAGGATACGGTGCTTTCGTCTTTACGTGAAAGCTTCTGCTCCGTTGTCTATTTGATCCATATTAGGCATGTTCACTCTTCCATTCCCGCCTGAATAATCATTTGATGATCAGCGCATCCAATTTGATTATGATTGAATTGCAGTGTTGTTTTCAGTGATATGGGCGATGTTTGCCGCTATTCAAATATTTCAGGGAGACTTACATGACAGATACCTTGGCACTCTCAAACCCGCTGAGCGATCTTTTGGGAAAGGATCGCACTGATTTTACACGTGCGGATTTGTTGAAGGTTGTCCGTATAAAGGGAATTGAGCGGTTCACTTTTCGATATACGGGAGGCGATGGCAAGCTCAAGGAACTGCGCCTTCCTTTTTCAACCCTGGAGCAGGCTGATCGTATTCTTGCTGCCGGCGAACGTGTGGACGGATCCTCGCTGTTCAAGGGGTTTGTTGACGCCGGTGCATCAGACCTTTACGTGGTTCCGGTATACA
>SLRP01000144.1 GCA_007130845.1 Kiritimatiellia bacterium
CCTACCACAAGAAGCTCTGCAGGTTTAACCTTTTAAATTGTAATTCGATTCATGCGGTAATCGGCGCTCACATGTACTGCACGGTCAAAGCGTCGTCTGAATGAACACAAGCACAAAGAGCGCTACGGTCTCTACAATGCCTATGGTCATAAGGTAGTTTCCGAATCCCTGACCGGTTTCAGCAAGCGCGTCCGCGCCGGCCGCTCCGGCTTTTCCCTGGAACCATGAAGACGCTCCCATTGCCAGGCCGCCGAATATTCCCGCGCTGATCATGGCCGGCCAGTTGACAAAAGCGTTTTCACCCCCAAGTTCGGCCAGCCTGTTCATCTGAAACATCAGTATCATTCCGTAAATTGTCTGTGAAAGGGGCGCGCCTATGAATATCATCAGTATGAACGGAGCCGTCTTGCTCTGAGCATAACATTTTTTCCACGCGCCTATTGCGGCCATGCCGGCCGTGCCTGTTCCCAGCGCCGATCCCATCGCCGCAAGCCCCAATACGGCGGCCGCGCCGGCATTTCCCAGTGAGGTCATCATTTGAGTGTCCATATCCGTCTCCTTGTCGTTATTAAGCGTTTTCGTCCTTTATCAATTCACCAAAAAAAAGATCCGATTGTGACGTTCTTTTGAAGGGGGCGTATCGCGCTCCGCTCCATTGCAGGCCAAGGTGACCTGCAAACTCCAGGGTGTTCAGTCTGATCCCGTGCACGAGGACACCCATTGTGGCAAGCAATATGTTGAGGACATGCCCGAAGAATATGATTATCCCTGACATGATACCTGAAATAATACCGCCTGCGCCAAGTTCCATTCCCATCTGGTTGAAGGCATGGGCAACTGCGTAGGTGGCGGTTCCGACGGCAAAGAGTCTCACATATGAAACGACATCCACAAAATTACTTACCAGGTTGAGTGGAAGTACCACGTGATGAAACCATTCGCGTGTGAATTTATTCCAGGGGGTCATGAACAACACGATCATGAGTACACCAGCGGCAAACACAGGGATCATTACGGGGGGGAAATCCTCTCCAAGCACCATTGAGCGAGCGGCGAAAAACATCGTCCAGGTTGTTCCAATCCATCCGATCTGCGCAAGAAATCTGGGGGAATTAATGAACCTCGCCACATTCCACATGTGAGCCAGTGTGAGATGCACCGCCCCTACAAGAAAGCATAGTAGCATTACGGTATTGTCGTCGTTGAGCGCTTCGAGTCTTGCGCTCTTCAGAATCTCCGGCAGGGCCTCGATCCCGAAATAGTTTCCAGAGAGTACACCCCATATGATGGTGCATGTGCTTGTTATAAGCAACAGGTTGAATACGGCGGAAGGCCATTGCTTGAACCGTCTTCGGGCCCAGAAGGTAAGGCCGAGGAAAATCAGTCCGTAACCGGCGTCCCCTACGATGACAGCAAAAAAGAAACTGAAGAATAACAGGAACAGCATGCTTATATCCACCTCGCGGTAACCCGGGACCACTCCTATGAAATCCATGATTACACGGATTGGCCTTACCCATCGGGGATTCTCAACCTTGGTGGGGGTTGGGTCATCTGGGGAGGGGTCTTCAATGAGAAGTCCCCATCCGTATGCATTAGCGGCAAGCCGCATTGACTGGACGTCGCGTTCCGGGCAGAATCCTTCCAGCCATGTAACCGGGTTGTGCACACCCATTCCCGCCCTGGCTTCCAGGAAGTTGACCTTGTCTTCGGCTAGGTGCGCGAATTCCGCGACATCGCGATAATATCCGGCCAAATCCAATAGAGCCTGCTCGTTCTCCCTGATTTCCCTTCTTGTATCTTTAATTTTACCGTGTATTCCCTGCAGCGATGTTTCCGGAAACGGCACTTTCTCCGCGTCGATTTCGATATCCGGGTCGCGGGAGACGACCACAAAGTATACGCCGTGCCTGTCACGATGGAGCGTGTGTACGGAAGCATCGTCCGGCCTTGGGACGTCCTTTCGCGGCCCCGTCCTGTACAATCCAACATGGATGCCCTTATCGGCCAGTTGTTTGGCCGTGTCAGGGTTGAACTCGCCGAAGGGCAGTATCCTCTTTCTTTCCCGCTCCCAGAAAGCGAGTTGTTCTTCGAGATCATTCTTCAGGTTGATTCTCTTCCATACTTCATCAACTACGGTTTCCGGAGCCAATCCGGACCTTGTGTGCGAGGGCAGCATCCTTGCGCCTTTTGATGCATACTGCCACAGCACTTCCGCCGCGCGCTGAGCGTCCCTTGAATGCGCGCGCATTTCTTCAAGCAGGTGACCTGTGTAGGGTCGCACGGGATTCAGGTGAAGCACCCCCAACTCCTGCAGATCCAGCACGGCCTGTTCACGGTGTTCATCATGACAAATCACCGTTATTTTCCTCATTTTTACGATCATCGCGCCAGCTCCGCCTCCGCGGTCTTATTCTTTGCTATCTTGGCACGGGCTACTTCCGCCGTTTGCTGATCGCCAAGAAAGATGCGTATTATCCGTATGTTTTCCCGTGCGTCCGGGATCTTCACCTTTTCAAACAGATTCACCCTCTGTGTGGTTGTGCGCAATTCGGCAAGAAGCAGCCGATGCGCGATTTCCATGAAGCTGCGTTCCAGGCGCAACCGGATCAACAGTTCAAGGGTGCGCATACCTTCGTCAATCCACGGCGGGGTCCCGAACAGGTCGGGTTCCCGGCGGTCAAAGACAACGCGTTCCATAACCGGGATGGTAACCCCGGCAATATTGGTGGTGCTTCTGTGGATTTTTTCAAGACGGAGATAATCTTCGAAGGGAAATGATTCGGAATACAGTTTTACCCATTGATCCAGATCGGCGCGCGCTTTCTGCTCTTCAATACGTTTGGCGTCAATCTTCGCCTCCATATGGCGAATTTCTATTTGCAACTGCTGCTGCTTGAGTTGCAGGGTGGGAAGATACCTTTCAAAACGGCGCAACGCGTCTCTTTGCCGTTTCAATTCGGTTTTTGTGTTCTTAACCTTCGCCATTTATCAATCAGTCTTTTCAGTGGTGGCGGTATGAGTTTCAGGCCAGAAGCCATCTATCAGTTTCGTTGGCAGGCCTGTTTCAGCGGGTTCGAAACATTCGGCCAGTATTTTCCAGCCGAGATCCAGTGCTTCCTCCAGCGGAATGTTTACGCTCAAATCCATCATTTCTTTTTCGAAAAGCTCGCCATATTTGAGCAGTTTCAGATCCCATGGGCTCATGCGGAATCCCATGGCCTGTTTTTCCATGGTTTCACGATATGCAGCGTAGAGCTGTATCATGGTGTTCATGATATTGCGATGATCCTCGCGCGTCTTGTCGTTGACAAGCTGCTTGAGACGACTAAGTGAGCCGAACGGCTCGATGCGTCCGTTTCTCAAATAGAACTGGCCCTCCGTGATATATCCCGTGTTATCGGGAACGGGGTGGGTGACATCGTCTCCAGGCATGGTTGTCGCTGCCAGTACCGTGATCGAACCCGCATCGTCAAAATCCACTGCCTTTTCGTATCTGGCGGCAAGCTGGCTGTACAAGTCGCCCGGATATCCACGGTTTGAAGGTATCTGTTCCATCGTGATGGCGATTTCCTTCAGAGAGTCAGCGTAATTGGTCATGTCGGTCAGCAATACCAGCACGCGTTTACCTTCGAGTGCGAATCGTTCGGCCACGGCGAGGGAGACGTCCGGTACAAGAAGGCATTCAACGGTCGGATCCGCGGCTGTATGAATGAAAAGCACGGACCTTGACAAAGCCCCCTGATCCTCCAGGGTATCGCGGAAATATAGATAGTCGTCGTGCTTTAATCCCATTCCCCCGAGGATGATTACATCCACGTCGGCCTGGAGAGATATGCGGGCCAGAAGCTGATTGTAAGGCTCTCCCGCCACTGAGAATATCGGAAGCTTCTGGGATTCCACAAGGGTGTTGAAGACATCTATCATGGGGATCCCGGTCCGCACCATGTTCCGTGGAATGATTCGCTTGGCAGGATTTACAGAAGGACCACCTATATCGATCATGTTCTGTGTTATGGACGGGCCGCGGTCGCGCGGCAGTCCTCCGCCAGTGAACACCCGGCCCATCAGCGCATCCGAAAAGGGAATCTGCATGTTTTTTCCGAGAAACCTCACGTGTGCGTCCGTAGAAACTCCCCGGCCGCCCGTGAATACCTGGAGATAAACCCTGTTCCCGTCTATTCGGATTACCTGGGCGAGAGAAGATCCCTGCGAGGAGGTTACCTCGGCCAGTTCACGGTATGTTACGTCATCCGCTTCCAGCATAACGACGTTTCCGGCGATTCTTTCGATACGTGTAAAAACCTTATACATATTCCGTAACCTCCGCGAGCATACCGCCTATCGTATCGTCAAGCTTTGTGAAGTCCTCCTCGTCCATGGCAACCTGATTCCAGTCCTTGGTAATCTGCGTCAATTTCTGGAAAAAATGCCGAGCCTTTTCCTTGTCCTCGAAGGTCATAGGTGTCTTGAGTATCTTGACGAGTTTCCCGAATACATATTTCTGGCGGTCGGCGTCGGTTGCCGCGTCCACTGGATGAAACGCGTCCTGTTGAAGGTAGGTGTCATCAAGATATTCGGATTTAAGATAGACTATGAAATCATCAAGAGATGTCCCTTCCTCGCCCACGACCTTCATCATCTGATCAACCTCGTTTCCCTGGCGCAGTATATGCCTGGCGTATTGCACGTCATCACCGGATACGACGCTGGGATATTTGCTCCAGCTCTCCAGGGGATCGAGTGCCGGATAGCGTCGGGCGTCGGATCGTTCCCTGCTTAGGCCGTGAAATGCGCCTACGACTTTGAGAGTGCTTTGTGTTACCGGCTCGTCGAAGTTGCCGCCGGCCGGACTTACAGTACCCCCTATGGTAATCGACCCAATCGATCCGTCATTGAGGCGGACGGTTCCACCCCTTTCATAGAAGGATGCGATTACCGATTCCAGGTAAGCGGGAAACGCCTCTTCTCCGGGGATCTCCTCCAATCTTCCTGAAACCTCGCGCAGGGCCTGTGCCCATCTGGATGTCGAATCTGCTAGCAAAAGAACGTTTAAAGACATCTGCCTGTAATATTCCGCGATGGTTACAGCCGTGTACACAGAGGCTTCCCTGGCGGCAACAGGCATGGAACTGGTGTTGCATATTATCAATGTGCGCTCCATCAGGCTCTTGCCCGTTCGCGGATCCGTGAGTTCCGGGAATTCTCGAAGGGTTTCCACAACCTCCCCGGCACGCTCTCCGCAGGCGGCTATAATGACTATATCCACGTCCGCGTACCGGCTTGTTATCTGCTGCAGGACCGTCTTGCCCGCACCGAACGGACCCGGTATGCAGTAGGTTCCGCCGCGTGCAACGGGGAAAAGCGTGTCGATTATGCGTATCCGGGTAACTAGAGGGTCGGATGGCCGCAATCTTTCATTATAGCACCGGATAGGGATTTTTACCGGCCAGTGCTGAAGCATTGTAACGTCGTGCAGCTTCCCGGCGGTGTCCCGCAGTTTGGCTATCGTGTCCTTCAGTGTATACTCGCCTTCAGCCGCCACCTCTTCCACGATGTAACGGCCGGTCATGCGGAACGGAACCATTATACGGTGGCTGAACATGCCTTCCGGGACGGTTCCCAGCGTGTCCCCTGCAGTGACTTCCGCCTGCTTTTCGGCGACAGGTGTAAAGGCCCATGATCCATCCTTGTTGAGGGCGTCGAAATATACGCCCCGTTTAAGAAAATATCCGCATTTTTCCGCCAGTTCGGGGAGGGGGTTCTGCAGTCCGTCATATATCTGCGTCAACAGGCCCGGGCCAAGCTCGGCTGAAAGCAGTTCCCCGCTGAACTCCAGTCTGTCTCCTACACTCAAGCCGCTAGTATCTTCGAACACCTGCATTTCCGCGCGGGTGCCGTTTATCCGGATAACCTCGGATTTCAGGCGAAGTTCGCCCGTAAGGGCATATCCAACTTCATTTTGAAGAACCGGGTTTTCAAATTCCACCTGGAGAAGATTCCCGTTGATCCCGTTTATGATCCCTGTGTTGTCGCTCATGCCGTATGCACCTTGTAGTCTTCAATAATTTCATGTGTGTTTTTATGGATGAAATCCTCCACATACTCGCGGCCTGCCTCCTCGGTCATTTTGGACCACCGCATGGCTATCCTCAGTTTGAGGGCAAAAGCCAGTGCCGCATCCAGTCCGAATGAATTTTCTTTTCCCAACTCTTCCAGCGCGCGCCAGCGCACGCGGTCAAGGGCAAGCTCCTGCTCCATTGGATTGGCTTTCGACAGCGCGTCGGTAACGCTGTGCTCTACGGCCACGCTGTATTCCGTCACCGATTGCGTGTAGGGGCTCTCGTCGATTCCTTCACGCCCGGCACGAATCCTCGCGCAGACATTCCTTATTTCCGTGTCGATGTCATGCCAGCGCATTGTGAATTGTTCAGTGGAATCCCGGGTGTTGCCGGCAAGTATGGCGTCGAGCTCGTCCAGATGAGGCTTGGAGAGCACGCCCTGGCAATTGAACCGGAATTCTTCCGGTGTGAAAGGCGCGGGTGTTCCTAACACTAAGGGAGGAAGGCTTGCCACGAGGTAATAATACATCACTGCGATTCCTTCTTGTTCCTTATATTCTTGAGGTCCTCTTCGATTTCCTCCTCACCCTCGCGGGCTACCCGGAATATTATATCGGCGAGGTGCGGACGCAGGAAGTTAGCGAGGGCCTCTGCAATGGCGTCACGGGTGAAATCGTGATGGGCGTGTTCATCCACGAAAGAGACCTTGAATCCCTTCCCAATCCCTTTGTCCGCCTTGATTTCGATGCCTTCACCGAGTTTCTTCCTGTACCGGTCGGCGTAGAACCTTATCAGTTTCTCCTGGTCTTCCTCGTTGACAAGAAGCTTGATGCGGCGCTCTTTCCCTTCGCGAGCGATATATGTTTCAGCCATTCGTGCAAGCATATCCTTTACCACGTCTATATCCAGAGCTTCGTCCAGGGAGTCCCTTACCAGGTCGTCCAAAATGTTTTCCACCCCTTGGCCGACCGTAATGAGCACGTCCCGCGCGGCCTGTTCAAGTGTACGGATACTTCGGTCCATATACCGCTCCGCGTCCTGCTTTGCCTTGGCAATGATGGATTCGGCCTTCTGCTCGGCCTCTTTTACCTCCGACGCGGCTTTATCCCTGGCTTTGGAGATGATCTCCGATGCCTGCTCTTCCGCCTTTTCAATGGCTTCCTTTTGGATTTTTTCGATCAGAGGTTGAAGTTCTTCCGCCATGTTGTGTCTCCGTATTCAGTCCGTATTTTCGATCTGTCAGCTGCCTTTGATAAATCGGCTGCTGTTTGGCTGTTATCCTTCCGGTGAATCAGTCATCCGCAGTGTTTTCATCTTTTGTAACAACCTGCCCTGTTATTACTTCCGCGCTCATTGTGTCCAGGCTCCTGATCTTTCCACTTGCCTCGAACAGGTCCTTAAGGGAGAGCAATTCTTCCAGGACTATGTAACGCGCTATATCCTCCCCATCCGCAAGCACGGTCAAATCCAGACGGCATCCATCCTGGGTAAGGGTGAAAGATAGTTCATCCTTCCTTATCCTATAGGATGTCTCCTCGACTGGAAGACGATAAACGAAGAACTCCTCGTCCCGGAATGCCCGGACAAGATGGTGTAGCAGAAATTCCGCGATATCAAAAGAGGGAAATTCCAGGATGATGTTTCGGGTGCGCTCTTCATCCCCGGGTTCAGCCCCTCGCACTCCGGAACCGCCCGCCAGGGAAAGGTGGAGTAGGGGAGGGGCGGCCAGGGTGGTCAGCATGGTCATCATGATGGCGGCTCCGAACAGCTCTTTGTTGATAGCACCCGAGGCCAGGCCTATTCCGGCCACAATCAGCGCCACTTCACCGCGGGGCAGCATTCCAAGCCCTATCCGGAGCGCGCCGCGCATGTTGAATCGCGTTAGAATACCGGCAAGGCCGCATCCTGCGACTTTTGCTATGACGGCCAATATCGTATAGACGGTTCCGAACCACAAGGCCCCGGCAATTACACTCAGATCAACCAGCATTCCCATCACACAGAAGAATACCGGCACGAACGCATGGTAAACGCCGCGAAGCTGGTTTTGAATAACATCAACAAGGTCTGTCTGTGACAGGGCAAGCCCGGTGATATACGCGCCGATGATCATTGCAAGTCCCGCCATTTCGGAAATACCGGCAAGCAACATGGCCAGTCCCATCGAAATGTAGGCTATTGTCCCGGGAGACCTGAGAGTCTTGACCAGCCGCGCGATCCGCCTGGCGGAGATCAACCCTATTACCATCAGGATCAACCAGAACCCGATACCCTTTGCCGCGATCCATACTATCTGCTCCCACTGCACGGCTTCCCCTGCCTGGGTGACCTTGGTGATACCCGTGACTATGGCAAGAAGGATTATGCATAACACATCGTCGAATACCGCGGCAGAAAGGACCGTAACGCCTTCCGGAGATTCAATTTTACGGTGTTCGGACAAGATCCGGGCAGTTATACCTATGGATGTTGCGCACGATATCGCCCCTAGAAAGAGCGCAGACGGATCCGTCCATGCGCCGGATAATCCGAATGCCACGGCGCACCATGCCCCGAACCAGAATGAGAATACGATGCCGCCGATTCCGACCACCGTGCCCTTGACTGAATATCGCAGAAACATCCCTACGTCGGTTTCCAGCCCTGAGATGAAAAGCAGAATTATGGATGCAAGGATGGCAATTCCGTATAGCTCGGTGGAGACCGGAATCAATCCGTCGCTTACCGGGAACAGCGCTCCCATGACCGGCAAAGCGTATTGTCCCAGGGCATACGGCCCGATGATTATGCCCGCCATGACTTCCCCTAGAACGCTGGGCAGCCTGAGATATCTGCGAAAAAGGAAACCGCATACGTTGGCTGCGATTATGATGACTGCCAGTTGAAGGATCAGGAGGGTAATTACGGAGTGGATGTCGGAATCCGTGCCGGACGGTGCAGCCCCTGATGCCGCGGAAGGCATAGCCCACAATACCGCGCAGAGTGCGGCCATGATTCTTATCGGCTTCCTCACGTCCCTTGTTTTCCGGTGTTCTTTTTTCCTGCTTTCTTTTCGATGAGGGTAAGAACCTCCTGGGCGATCTCTTCCATTGTTTGTTCTGACGTATCCCAAACACCGTCATACGAGGAAGGATCATTGCTGTCCTTGTTGAAGAAATCAAAAACCATCCTGCTTCGCTGACGATCCCGGCTGCGCACCACGTCGCGGGCCTTGGCTTTATCAATCTGGAGCAGCTCGGCCATGCGTTTAACGCGTACCGATTCAGGCGCAATCAGCCGTACCCGTACTCCGGCGGGCATATCCATGGTGGCGAATACCGCGCCGCGCCCCACTATTATTACCTTGCCGATTGCCGCCAGTGTCCTTACGAGCTCAAACGTCTTCTTGTATAGTTCGTATTGGTGGGCTGGCCCTCCGAAAACGGAGGTCAGAAATTCCTGGATTTCGGAGTGATATTCCTCCGTTAGGAGGGACTTGACAAGAACCTTCAGCTTCGGATCATCGGATATCAAATCGCATAGCTCACGGTCGAAGATCTTCCATGAACGGAACAACTCATTCCATGACCGCTCCGCCATTACCTTGATCAGGGTTTCAGCGAAAGAGCTTCCGCCTGCGCCAGCCTGCCGTGAGAGCGCGACAAAAGGGAGCTGCTCCTGGCCACCCAGCTCCAGGCGATCCGAAAAGTACTGTTCAATGATGGTGCGCTTATCCATTATGCTTCACAGGGGCGCCGATGCTGTCATAACGCGGATTCACCCCTTTCCCATCCCTGCAATCGCATAGCGTGCGGGATCCTTCTCTGATGGCGATTCAACTTTGATTCTTGCATCCACGATACGGCACCCGTTTCCAGGCTCAAGCGCAAATATGGGGTTCAAGTCCAATTCAACTATTTCCGGGACGTCTTCCACCATGAGAGATATTCTTAGAAGCATCTCCCTTATGGCTTCGATATCCGCGGGTTGATGTCCACGATAACCCTCAAGCAGTTTATGTCCCTTGATTTCATTTGTCATCTCTTCCGCATCCTTGTCGGTAAGCGGGGTAACACGGAAGCAGACATCTCCAAGTATTTCCACATGGATGCCCCCGAGACCGAATGCCACAAGCGGCCCGAACACAGGATCCTCGGTAACCCCGATCATGACTTCCACGCCACCAGAAACCATCGGCTGTATCAAAGCCCCTTCCATGGCATCGAGTTGTCCCGCCTTTTCCAGCCTGCTCTCTATGTCGTTGAACGCCTTTCGGACTGCATCGGCATTCTTGAGGTTCAGGAAGACACCGCCCATTTCCGTTTTATGCACTATCTTGATGGAAGCGAGCTTGACTGCAACCGGGTATCCGGCCTCTTCCGCCAGTTTCACGGCCTCGTCCGCTGTCTTGGCAACCCCGCCTCCCGATACCGGAAGCCGGAATGCCGTAAGGACTTCCCGGGTTTCCTCCGCGGACAACCAGCCTGAGCCGCGATTATCTATCGCGCTTCTGCATATGTCCCTGGCATGGCGCGGCCTTGTATCCGTAAAGTCCGGAATCATGCCGAGCGGTTCCCTGAGCCATGCCGCATAATCCGCTACCTTGCTCATGACATGGGCAGCCGACTCCGGAAATTCGTATGTGGGAATCAGTTCGTCTCCGAGTTTCAGAGGTGGTGTTATTCCTTCCTCCACCATCAGACAGGCCAGCACGGGTTTCTGCTTGATGCCCCGTTCCCGCGCGTGGGCTACACCATCACGGATACCGTCGAAGATCTCCTGGTTATCGGCGACGCCTACCGGGATATAAATTACGATGAGCGCGTCGACGGCATCGCTGGCGAGCACATTTTCGACCGTGCTCTTGAAGTGATCGGGCGGGGCGGAGGCAATCATGTCCACGGGATTTCCCACTGCTGCCGCGGACGGAAGAAACGACGCGAGTCTTGACCGCACGTCTTCCGGGAGTTCCGGAACCAACAGGCCGTTGGCCTCACAGGCATCCGAACACATGATGCCGGGTCCGCCGGCGTTTGTAACTATGCCTATCCGCTTGCCGGTTGGCAGCGGCTGGTTCGCGAGGGCCGAGGCCAGATCGAACATCTCCTCCAGCGTATCGCACCGGATAACTCCGGTCTGACGGAACAATGCGTCCACCGGAGCATCGCCGCCTGCCAGAGCCGCCGTGTGGGAGCTGGCAGCCCTGAGTCCGGCTGTAGTGCGTCCTCCCTTTATGCAGATGATGGGTTTGTTTCTTCCAAGACGCCTGGCAATGCGCGCAAACCGGCGGGGATTCTTAATTGATTCGAGATACAAAAGAATAACGTCGGTTCCCTCGTCGCTTTCCCAGTACTGAAGCAGGTCGTTTCCGGAAACGTCTGCTTTGTTCCCCATGCTGACAAAGGTTGAGAGTCCGAGATCAAGCCGTTTGGCCAGGGCAAGAATAGCCAATCCAAGCGCGCCGCTCTGCGATGTCATTGCAACACGCCCTGCAGGCGGGAATATAGGGGAAAACGAGGCGTTTATGGAAATTTCAGGGTCGGTGTTGAGGACGCCAAGACAGTTCGGTCCGATCATTCTCATTCCGTGCCCTCGTACCTTGTCCAGAAGGGCTTCCTGAAGGGCCCTGCCTTCTTCATTCACCTCGGCGAACCCTGCCGATATAACTATCAGAGCGCGTACACCTCTGTCCGCGCATTCGTCCACGACATCCATGACCGTGTCGCGAGGAACCACAACAACTGCCAGGTCCACCGGTTCAGGCACATCGCGTATGGATTTATACGCGCGCATCGAGCATATAACCCCGCCCTTGGGATTGATCGGGTATATGCACCCTTGAAACCGGCTTACGACAAGCGCTTCCATGATCCGGTACCCTATGGCGGACGGTTTGGTGGAGGCACCTATTACGGCCACTGATTTGGGCTTAAAGAAAGGGCGCATGGATGCGGCCGTAAAGAGACGATCCCTCATTTCAGTGCGCTCAACGCTTTCTGCGCCGGGTAAAACTGAAAACTCTACCGTCACGAAGCCGTCGGAATACTCTTCATTGACCGGAAACCCCGAATTGCGGAATACGGCAAGCATGGCCTGGTTATCGGGGTGGGTAATAGCCTTGAACTGAGTAAACCCATGCATGATGGCCAGTAGAGAAAGCCGTTCCAGCAGAAGTGTGCCTATGCCATTGCCCTGAAACGGATCTTCAACTGTTACTGCGACTTCAGCGGTGGTTTCGTCCGATGCGAAATAGGACCCGGAGGCTATGATTCGATCTTCGCCTTCGGCGATACGGGTGACGATCATGGTGAGCTGATTCCGGGGATCTGAGGGATCGCATATTCTGGCGATTTCCTTCTCGCCCGGTTTTGCGTCGGAAAAGAAGCGGTTCCGCCTTGATTCGGGAGTCAACCTTCGGAAGAAATCCTTCAATCGCTCCTGATCGTCCGGTTCAGCCATGTGTACCGTGGCAGTAGTGCCGTCGCGCAGGATCAGTCGTCCGTGTTCGGCCGAGTCCTGATAGGGTGGGGGGAGATACAATGGTTTCTTGGGAATCATGAATGCTACCTTTCTTTACTTGACTCTATTTATATTAATATTGCGGTTTAATTAAAAGGAACGATTTAAGAATCAATTAATTCGTTCGCTCCTGGTATTTAAGACCCTGAAGCTCTCGAGCATAAGACATGCCGGATAGGGAAAACCATAAGGAAACTCCTGAACATGCCGTCAGGTTATCGCTGATGGCTGGCCCGTATGGACCCTTGAGACTGGAAGCGGACGCAATGCTGTTCCACGGACATGTTCGAGTCATGCGACGCCTCACGCGGCAGGCATTGAGCACTGCCTTTATTGCATGAAAATGGCTTTGGAATTCGCCATGTTAATGGGAAGGATAAAAAAACCGCCCCTGTTCAAAGGGGCGGTTTTTGCAGAATTTACAGATAACAAATCAGCGCTTGAAAAGCTTGCGTCTTGCAGCCGCTATTCCCAGAAAACCCATCAGCATCAATGCGGTGGTTCCGGGCTCGGGAATCATTGTTCCACTAAGCGTGACGCTGTCCAGAGCCCACGTTCCAGACGAACTATCTGCATTATATCCGCCAAGCCTGAACTGAACTGATCCTGATGTTCCAGCCAGAGCGCTCAAGTCGATGTCGCCGCTAGAATTCCAGTTAGAGTCATTGTTAATTGTCCCGCTATCCAGTGTTGTGAACCCGGAACCTGAATCATAGTCGAGTTGATAGTTTACGGGTCCGGTTCCTGTGGCGCGGTACACAAAATCCAGGGTCAACGAATCGGGAGAGTCGGCAAATTCCCAGCCGGGCTCCAATTCCAAGCCAAACAACCAGTACCTGCTGGGCTCATTGCTTGTAGACCATCCGCTTGATGAAAGGGCTGGGCTGTTTGGAGGGGATGCGGTAGTAATAAAGTTTGAAGTACCTGTCGAAGTCACGAAGGAGTCCGACGATAAAACGTTAGCATGCTCAGTTGTAGCGTCACGTGATTCATCCGTAAAAAGGTATTCAAGGATGATATCTGCCTGCGCAATTCCCGCCGTAATACCCATGACCGTCAGAATCGCCAGTGTTCTCTTCATCCTATCCTCCTTGCAAGGGTTTCGGTACACGTGTTTGCAACACCTTTTCCATAACTGATGAACATTTTGAACAGAAACACCAGGTATTGCAAGTTAATTTGGGAAAAATTTGCGGTGGAAAATTGTATATATTTAACGGGTGAATCAGTGCAAGTCATTCATTTGCAGTGCTGAAGTTTGGCGAAGGGCTGTCCAAATATGAAATTCATGAATAGTAAAGAAAGTCCTCAATCCGCGCGGAAATTTAATGATTATTCATCGTGATTCAGGCATGAACCGGCGATTTATTTTGTTCCGGCAGGTGCCGAGCTGTTTGCGTCAATCTGCCTGAGGGCTTCGTACATTACAATTGACACGGAATTGGCAAGGTTCAGCGATCGAACATTCCCCGTTTGCATCGGTATTCCGATCACACGGTCCGGCCATGCATTCAGGATTTTGTCGGGCAACCCTTTTGTTTCATTACCGAAAATCAGAACGTCGCCGGGTTGATATGATATGGAAAAGCAGGATTTGCGTCCGGCTGTGCTGAAAAGAAAGAAGCGGTTGGTTTGAGCGGCTTCCATGAATTCGTCGAAGCTGTCATGGCGGTGGATCTTAACCGATTTCCAGTAGTCCAGACCCGCGCGTCGAAGATTGTAATCGGTAATGCTGAACCCCAGCGGGCCTATCAAGTGCAATGGAGCTCCTGTAGCAGCGCATAGTCTGGCTATATTTCCGGTGTTTGGCGGAATTTCAGGTTCCATGAGTACGATATGAATGGGAGGATCCGGCCAATGAAATGGAAAATTATATTTTCTGGTATGCATGGAATAATTCTGTTTGGAGTCGTAAACAGCATAGCCTTCAACATATGTCTTTTGCAATGCTGATGAAATCCTGTTTTCGGTCCTGTCCGTAGCGGACAGGTCGGGAATTGCCAGGGTATAGAATTTACTGCAACAGAATGAATTATATGAAGAGAGGATAACACAGATTAAATACATCAAAAACTGTATTTGTAATACGGCAAGCAGGAATAGTTTCAATGACCACCTGCCGGCGATTATCATCCGGTAAAGTGAGAATAATATGTTGCCTCACAATATCCGTGACGCCGCCTGATACACGATCAATGCGGCGACATAGGCCAGGCAGTTCATGTAAACAAACTGAAAGATAGGCCAGCGCCACGTTTCTGTTTCGCGGAGTATGACGACTTGAGTGGGCAAGCATTGGGCCGCAAGTATATAAAATACAAGAAGACTCAAGCAGGTGGCCACTGTGAATACGGGTGTGCCGTCGCTGCGTTTGGCGGACCGCAATGTATTCAAGAGTCCCGGTGTGATCTCATCGCCGTCCTGTCCGGATCCGACCCCGTATACGACTGAAAGCGTTGGCACAATGACCTCCCGTGCGGCAAGTGAACTGATCAGGCCGATTCCGATCTGCCAATCGTAACCCAGCGGACGAACGACCGGTTCCATGAATTGCCCCGCCCTCCCGGCAAAGGATTGTTTCAATGCCTCCGCTCCGTCGAGTTCCGAACGAGGAAAGTATGAGAGGGCCCACAGAAGTATGGAAATCAGAAGGATCAGGGTGCCGGCTTGTTTGACAAAGATAGCGGCGCGCTCGAGCATGGACATCAGGGCCGTGCGCATACTGGGGAGGTGCCAGTCGGGCAGTTCAAGCAGGAGAGGTGCGCGGTCTCCGCGCAATAAGGTCCTGCGGAACAGCCATGCGATGCCCAGAGCTGTGATAAGGCCGATGGCGTAGGCTGTGATGAACGTAAATGACGCCTTGAGGGGCTCGTTCGGGAAGAGCAGAGCTATTAGCATTGTATATACCGGGATGCGTGCCGAACAGCTCATGAGCGGCGCCACCAGCATGATCAGAAGCCTATCCCTGCGATTCTCAATGATGCGTGTAGACATGATTGCGGGAATCGCGCAGGCGTGGGCGGCTAGCAACGGAACAAATGCCTTGCCTGGTAACCCGATGCGCCCCATGAACCTGTCCAGGGTCATCGCAGCGCGCGCGAGATATCCAGTATCCTCCAATAGGGCGAGCAGGAAGAAGAGAATGGCGATTTGCGGCAGGAAGACAAGGATACCCCCGACTCCGCCCACTATGCCGTCCATCAGCAAGCTGCGCAGCCATCCATCCTGGAAATTTGCGTACAGCCAACCGCCGAGTGTGCCAAACAGGGTTTCAATGAGGTCCATGGGGATTATGGCAAGATGAAAGACGAGATAAAATAGACCGAACATGATACACATTAATGCGCACCAACCGCCGACAGGATGTGTCATGAGCCGATCGATAGCTTCACTCCGTGTGGAGTTATGGCATGCCGGACGCCGCGAACAGGAGTTGGCAACACGGTTGGACCACGCGTAGCCTCTGCTGAAAGGGCAGTCAGTGCAGGTACTGCATGTGTTCACCGGTTCACAGACGGTGCGCATCTCTCTATTTATTAGCGCGGCTGTGAGTGCTTTCAGGCCTGTCTTGTTTCGCGCTGATATTGGAATGACGGGAAACCCGGTTTCCAAAGACAGTTGACGTGAGTCAATATGAATGCCGCGCCGGACCGCGAGGTCCATCTTGTTAAGAGCGATAACTATAGGGACATTAAACTCGCGCAGTTGTGTGGCCATGAAAAGACTGCGCTCCAGGTGCAGGGCGTCAATTACCAGAACGATGCCGTCCAAGGGTTGCTGTTCCGGCGAGAATGAACGGCGCATCAGAATATCGATCACGATTTCCTCTTCCGGCGATTCAGATGACATGCTGTAGATGCCGGGAAGATCGATTAGTAACACGCTTTGGTTTTCGTTTTGTAAACGTGCGTACCGGGTTTCAACCGTGGTGCCAGGATAGTTGGAGGTCTTGACCTGTAATCCGGTCAACGCGTTGAAGAGGGTGGTCTTGCCGGTGTTGGGATTGCCTATCATTGCAAGGACAGTGTCGCAATGGTCTTTGATGCCGGACATGTTCGACTCTGAGGGAATGGAGTCATGGTCAGGCATGATCGATCTCCGGGCATTCGATCACACGAATGTTGTCTGCGATCGACTTTTCGATGGCAACCCGCGTATGGCATATATCGACTACCATCGGGTTGCCGGAACGTGCGACGTGAAATCGGTGTCCCGGACAGAACCCCAACGCCTTCAGTCGATTGTCAGTATGGCCGCATAGGACTGAGCAGATTCGACCCTTCGCTCCGGTATCACATTCAGCAAGGGCGCGTTCCGCGGAAGCAGATCGATCCATGATTCGTGTGTTATACATCTCAATTAATTGTTATATACACCAAGCATCATTGGCGCAAGGGGAAGATACATCAACGGGCGTTCCCTTATGATGATATAGGTGGAGCAGGGCAGGCTATAAGGTACACAGAAATTGTGTCCGGATTCAAATGCGGACTGTATATTTTCCCGTGTTATCGGCTTATTTCAGGTATATTGCGTTGTTTCAGTGATGGCCATTGTCAGCTGAAAGGGAATATAACTGCAAGGTGTTGCGGACTTTGGACTTCATCGGATAATTCGCATATTCCATCTAAAAGTGAATAAGATCACCGTTCTGCGCACCCTTGGTTGCGCCAGTAGTTATTGGCCGCTGCGATGGTCTGAAAATGGATTGCCACCACCTGGGAGGCTGCAATCAGGCTATCCGGATCATGGGAGTAGGCGGGACGCAGCTTCTTTAATACTTCCTTGTCGGCCTGGGTGTCGGTTACCCCCCTGCGTGACAGTGCTATGGCCAGCTGGAATCCTTCTTCAGGAGTGGCTGTTGTCAGACTGAGTATTCCCTCTTGCTGATCCGCCATGTCCTGCTGTGTTTCAGCAACGGCGACTGATGTAAACAGCAACATGAATACAAAGGTTGTGATCAAGTTTGTCTTGAAGCGCATTTCTTCCCTCCCATAGGTATGGTGTTAAATTATCCTAATAAAAAGCTACTCGTCAGGCTGTTTCCTGTGAGGATCTGTTGCCGCTGATCAAATATGTCCTTCCCGCCGTTTCGAGGGTGGCAAAGTCATGGGTCGAACGTCAAGGACCGGGTTGAGCAGATTTCAAATTCGCTCAGAGTTGTCCGGATCTCAGGTTCAAAGTGGCTAATACCAATGCGATACTTATTCTTTCGGAAGAGCCGGATTCATATTCCTTATTCAGTCCTGTTGACAGGATCAGGTGGCAGGAGTAATAGCTGTTACCCATGATATGGGCTGTTGTGATCGGAGCCTATTTATTTATTGGTCTGTTCTGTCTCCTGTCCAAGACGGTCCGAAATTCGCTGGCAGAGGAGCTGGCAGACGTCAATAATGCCGGGCATCCGGCATGGAAGGTCGGGCTGTTCTTGATTCTTGTTTGTTCAGCCGCGTTGCTGTTATGGCCGGTTTTTCTGAAGGATTGGTATGGAAAGAAGAAGTCTTTGTGGAAGGGTTTGCAGTCAAACCCAGTCTTCAGGGAGCAAGCAGAAATCTTTGGTGCAATGGCCGCAATTGTCCGGGATGGTTGTGACACTGATGAATTACCCGGTGCCTTCGGTGAGTTTGGCTGTGTGCCGTCAAATCCCATCCCCACCCACACGGTATATGGAAGTATGGCATACCTTTCCGCCCTGCGTGCATCCGACGGAACAAATGTGCACTACGAGCGCATAGGTTCGCTGGAATCGGATGTCAGCCCTCATCCCGTAGATGCATATGTAATCCGTAATGAGGGCGGAAAAGAGATTGCCACGCTTTACCTGTCCCCATACCAGAAGGTGAACTCGGGCAAGGCTCCGAAGGGTTTCAGGACGGGTTCAGTCTCAACAGGACAAGGGGAACAGAAGCTGAACCTGCCGGATTGTTTAATCATGGTATGATATCTATATCA
>SLRP01000250.1 GCA_007130845.1 Kiritimatiellia bacterium
AGCCAGACATCTGGAAGAACGGAACGAACGGGAAAAGGAGCTCTCGATTTTACCGCCCGAGCCTCGTGAGCAGCTTGACAAGGAAGAACCGATCAACCTGATCGATCTGCGCGGCAAGGAGGCTTTTGATCAGGACCACATTGAAGGTGCAAAGCCGATATCAGAAGAGTTTGCCGACGAGGTTATGAACTGGCCCAAGGACACACTTATAGTCGTGTATTGCGATGACGGAGTTGGCAGCATGAATGCAGTGGACTATCTGGTGAACGCCGGATTTACCAGGGTGCGCTGCGTGGCAGGAGGACTGGATGCCTGGAAAAAGAGCAATTAACTCATGGATGACAATAACCTGACAGGGAAGCGGAAAGGAAGTCCTGCACGAACAGCTATTGAGTAATTCCAATGCCCGGCAAAAAAGCGATCCATATCTTCCAATAGCCGGTAAATGCAATGGGTTATCGGTTTTTCCATTAGATACCGTTCAGCCCTTTACCCGATGGATTTATTGCACCCATACGTTACGATATGTGCGAGTAATTGCGGATTCGTAACGAAAATCCATTCTTTTTGAAAAGGGGTTATGCCATGAACACCGCGCTGAAATCCGGTAAAAAGACTACTACCATATATCCCGCGACACTGGTTTCGAGCAAGCGCCTGTTTCCTGAAGACAAGGAAACAAGGGAAGAAGTCCGCGAGCTGGTTATAGAGGTCGGTGATTCCAGTTTTACTTGTGAAGCGGGTCAGAGCATAGGCATTCTGGCTCCCACACCCAAAGGTGCCATTGATCAATGGCATCTACGATGGTACAGCGTTGCCGACATTCCCGCCGGCAACGACAAAGGCAATCCCCGATTCACAATATTTGTGCGCCGCATGGTATTAAAAGATCCTGAAACAGGGTTGATATGCCGCGGGCATGCGTCGAATTATCTATGCGATCTTGCTCCTGGAGAGTCGATTAAAATTACGGGACCGCAGGGCATTCCCTTTGAAGTGCCCCCCGAAAAAGATGCGACACTTATCCTTATAGGAACCGGCACCGGGATCGCTCCATTCCGGGCCTTTATCAAACATATTTATCGAAATGTGCCTGACTGGAAGGGAATAGTAAGATTGTTTTACGGTACCCGCAACGGTCTTGATATACTTTACACCAACGATCCCAATGAAGACGTAATCCAATATTTCGACCGGGAAACCTTTGAAGCATTCAAGGCGCTCAGCCCTCCTCCAAACTGGGCTGACCCGATAGCATGGGACATGGCGTACTCAGAAAGGGGCAGCGAGCTTCTCGAGAAGCTGGATGACCCCAAGACTTATGTCTATCTCGCCGGGCTGGAACCCATCAGGGATCACCTCGACAACATGTTCGGCGCTCTCATGGGGTCAAAGGAGAAATGGAAGCAGAAAAAAGAATCCTTGATCGATCAAAAGCGATGGATCGAAGTACTGTATTGATCAACCCCGGAAACCGGTAAATTCAGCCCCGGTCGCAGAGCATTCCTCCCTTGTCTTGAGCTGAGGTGAAGACACCTGCCTGCATCCGCAAGACTTGTCCATGGATGAATTCCGCAGCTACTGAACCGCAGGACTGCGGGAAATCGTAAATGGAACTTTTTTCACCTGTAAGTATTTCCCCTATGCAGGCGCAGGGCTTACCCCTGATTGTTAGCCTATCAGCATCCCATTACACTTTATATGTAGTGGTTTTTCTGCCTGCAAATCGAATTACTTAAGGCGGTTATGGACTTAATGAACCAGGTAACTCCGGCTGTGCTTTTCATGGCTGCACTGGGCATACTGCTGGCCACGGTAATAGCTGTTGCCGTACGCAGGCTTTATGTATACGAGGATCCCCGCATAGACGAGGTGGAAGAGATGCTTCCTGCGGCCAATTGCGGAGCCTGCGGATATCCGGGATGCCGTGCCTTTGCAGAAGCTACGGTCAAGGGTGAAGTACCTCCCTCCAAGTGCAGCGTAAACACCGCGGAAGACAATCAGCTCATCGCCGATTATCTCGGGGTATCAGTCGGAGAATCGGAGAAAATTGTCGCCAGGCTTGCCTGCGCCGGCGGCACACACGTTGCACGGATGCGGGCTCGCTATGCCGGTCTAAATACCTGCGCGGCGGCCGTCATGGCAGGAGGCGGGGGAAAGGCATGCGCCTGGGGCTGCCTTGGCCTTGGAGACTGCGATACATCATGCACCTTCGACGCTATTCACATGAACGAATTCGGATTGCCAGTGGTGGACGAGGACAAGTGCACAGCATGCAATGACTGTGTGGTGGCATGTCCGCTCGACCTGTTCAGCCTTCAACCGATAAGCCATAAACTCTGGGTGGCATGCAAAAACCTGGAGGAAGGCGAACAGGCGCTGGCGGAATGCGAGGTTGCCTGCAACGCCTGCGGCAGATGCTCCGTAGACGCGCCGGAAGGCCTTATCGAAATAAGGAACAACCTTGCAGTCATCGATTATTCAAGGAATCACCTTGCAACACCTGTGCCCATCCAGCGATGTCCCACAGGTGCGATCGTATGGATTGAAAACAAGAAAACCATAAAGGGAGCCGAGGCAAAGAGAATCATAAGAAAAACACCTTTGCCTCTTCAGACATAACAGATATGCGGCTTTGGTCCCGCTAAAGAGAATCCCTAGCCTTAATATTAACCACTCAACAAACATGCAAGCCAAAGGACAGGAAGTATGAGCAAATCATCCGACAACCCGAAATATCCGGGAATAGCCGAGGCAATCGACGGCAATACAGCCGTAATAATGTGTGAACGGGAGTCCAGCGACGCGGCTGGGGCATACCCTATAACGCCATCCACGCAGATGGGCGAATACTGGGCGGAGGAGACAGCGGCCGGCCACATCAATATATCAGGAAGGCCTCTGATTTTCCTCGAGCCGGAAGGCGAACATGCCGCTGCAGCGGTCACGGCCGGCATGTCGATGAGCGGCTTGCGCGCATCAAACTTCTCATCAGGCCAGGGCATCGCTTACATGCATGAATCGCTGTATCCGGCTGTGGGAAAACGGCTTCCCTATATTCTCAATATCGGGTGCAGGGCCATAACCAAGGCCACGCTGAATGTGCATGCCGGTCATGATGATTATCACCTGATGGACGATACCGGATTTTTCCAGGTAATGGCCAAAAACGCGCAGGAGGCTGCGGACCTCAACATTATCGCAAGGAAGATAGCCGAACTCTCATTAACTCCCGGCGCGGTAGGTCAGGACGGTTTTCTCACAACTCACCTTATAGAAACCATGCGAGCTCCGGAGCGTGAGCTGATAGCGGAGTACCTGGGCAAGCCCGAGGACATTATTGAAACACCGACTCCGGCCCAGAAACTCATGTACGGCAAGACAAGGCGCCGTATCCCGGTTCTCTGGGATGTCGACAACCCGGTTCTGGCAGGTTGTGTGCAGAATCAGGACGCCTACATGCAATCCGTGGCTGCGCAACGCCCTTATTTCTTTGACCACATAAGGGATATAGCGGAACAGTGCATGGCCGAATACTGCTCGTTGACCGGCCGCAAGTACAGCCGTGTATCCACGTACCGCTGCGAAGATGCTGAATATCTGATCGTCGGACAAGGCAGTATGATCGGCACCGCAGAAGCAGTAACCGATTACCTGCGCGATTCCCGCGGAATCAGGGTGGGTGTTGTGAACATGACCATGTTCAGACCGTTTCCCGGAGACCTTGTCGGCTCTCTTCTGAAGGGCCGCAAAGGCGTTGTCGTACTCGAGCGCACGGATCAACCCCTTGCAGAGGATCTTCCGCTTATACGCGAGATACGTGCTGCGACATGCAAGTGCATGGAAAACGGCATGAGCAAAGGCGGTAACGGCATCCCCTATCCACGTTACGCCGCATATCGTAAAGCTCATGATATTTCCCCGCTGTATTCCGGATGTTACGGAATGGGCAGCCGTGATCTTCAAGCCGAAGGCATAATCGGGGCGGTTGAAAACATGCTGCCTGAAGGGGCTCATAGAAAATTTTTCTACCTGTCAATTGATTTTCTGCACGACAAACCGTTCACGCCGAAACAGGAGATATACCAGCAGGAAATCCGGGAGCTTTATCCCGACGTCAAGAACCTGGCGGTAAAGGGCAGCGAGAACCCCAACCTGCTTCCGGACGGAGCCATAACAGTGCGCATGCATTCCGTCGGAGGATGGGGCGCCATGACCACGGGGAAAAACCTTGCGATTACGCTTTACGACCTGCTTGGCTACGACATAAAGGCGAACCCGAAATACGGTTCGGAGAAGAAGGGCCAGCCCACCACTTATTATCTGTCTGCCGCTCCGGAACCCATCAGAATCAATTGCGAATACAATTATGTTGATGTCGTCCTTTCGCCCGACCCTAATGTATTCAGCCATTCCAATCCTTTGGCCGGTCTCAAGCAGGAAGGGGTCTTCATCATTCAGAGTGAACTTGAAGACGCGGACGCAGTCTGGAAAACCATTCCGCCTACCAAACAGAAATATGTCATCGAGAACGATATCAAGGTCTATTATCTTGATGCTTTCAAGATAGCTCGAGAGGAAGCCACCGACCCGGAACTCCAGCTCCGAATGCAGGGTATAGCATTCCAAGGCGCATTCTTCGCAGCCTCGCCTACAATGAGCAAGGCCGGATTTACCGAAGAAGCCCTGTTCAAGGCCATCAGGGGCCAGATCGAAAAGAAATTCGGCAGTAAGGGCGCAAGGGTTGTGGAAGATAATCTGCGGGTCGTCCGGCGTGGATTCGACCAGGTAAAGGAGATATCGGAAAGGACGGTCACCCGCGACAGGAACCAGCAGCTGAAACAGGAATCATCGCTTCCTGTAATGCTGAAACGCATGCCTGCCGGAGAAGATCCCAAGACGGATATTCACAGGTTCTGGGAACAAACAGGCTGCTTCTATCTTGGGGGCCGTCCCAACGACAATCTTGCCGACCCCTTCAATGCTATGAGTCTTATCCCGGCATCCACCGGAGTCTACAGGGATATGACGCAGATCAGGTTCCAGCACCCGGTATGGATACCTGAAAAATGCACTGCCTGCAGCGACTGTTTCACCGTGTGCCCCGACAGCGCCATTCCCGGGATAGCCTGCAGTGTAAACGACGCGTTTGAGACGACCATCAAGCGGGTCGAGAAGAAGGGGCATGAGGTCAAGCATCTCCGGCGCGCCGTGCGCGCCGTGGAGAAGAAGCTGCGGGCTTCAACCAACGGCGCCAACGGAAACGCCGTGGATGTTGCTCCGCTGATGGACAAGGCCATCACAGACACCATTGAAGAGGCGCCCGAGACCGAGCGGCAGGAAGTGAAAGAAGAATTCAACTGGTTCAGGCAATCCATGGGCGGTTTCCAGTTCTCCCTTACCAAACCGTACTATAACCAGAAGGAAAAAGAGCAGAAGGGATCGGGAGGTCTATTTGCAATCACGGTAAACCCCTATACATGCAAGGGATGCATGCTCTGCGTTGACGTTTGCGGCGACGATGCCCTTGCAATTGTTGACCAGACACAGGACAGCATTGATGAACTGCGGCGTAACTGGGATTACTGGCTGGACCTGCCGACAACTCCTCCCGAGTACATACGCATTGATGACATGGACGAAAAGATAGGCGCGCTGGAAACAATGCTCATGGACAAGAGCGCCTATAATTCCATGGTGTGCGGAGACGGTTCCTGCACCGGGTGCGGGGAAAAATCGGCTCTTCACATATTCACGGCCACTGTAACAACCCTCATGCAGCGCCGTGTGAAGAAACACGTGGAATATCTTGACGGGCTCATAAACAAGCTGGAGCACCATATCCGGATGAAACTTGTTGAAAGCGTGGACGTCGGCGATGCCGCGCGCATTCAACAGATAATAGATTCACACCGCACGAACGATCTGAAGCTTGCGGAACTCGCAAACGAGCTTGATAAGGGCACGGCGGGCACTCCAATAGACCAGGAATGGCTGGCCTGGGCAACAGGCCTGGTCAAGAGACTCAAGGATCTAAAGTGGAACTACGAAGTAGGCACAACCAAGTCAGGGCGCGCCAACATGGGATTCACCAATGCCACCGGGTGTTCGTCAGTCTATGGTTCAACCTATCCCTACAATCCATATCCGTTCCCATGGTCAAATCATCTCTTCCAGGACGCCCCGTCGCTTGCTCTGGGAGTCTTCGAAGGTCACATGGTCAAGATGGCGGACGGTTTCAAGGCCATACGCATGGCCGAGGCCGAATTGGAGGGCAGGGAAAGTTATGAAAAGGTCATTGATTCCCTGACCTATTTCGGATGGAAAGACTTCTCCGACGAGGAATTCCTGCTGTGCCCGCCCGTGGTAGCGGTCGGAGGGGACGGCGCCATGTACGACATAGGATTCCAGAACATGTCCCGCGCCCTGATGTCCGGCCGGCCGGTAAAGATACTGATCCTGGATACACAGGTATATTCCAATACGGGCGGCCAGGCCTGTACATCCGGCTTCACAGGCCAGGTATCGGACATGGCTCCGTACGGAAAGGCATGGCACGGCAAGACAGAGACACGCAAGGAGATCAGCCTGATAGGGGCCGCACACAGGACGGCATATATCCACCAGTCAAACCTGTCGAACTATACCCACATGATAGAGGGTTTCATTGACGGACTGAACGCGCGCCGGCCTGCCCTGTTCAACATATATACCGTTTGCCAGCCTGAACACGGGGTCGGTGACGACGCGTCTTTCGTGCGCAGCAAGATGGCCCTGGAATCACGAGCGTACCCTGTTCTTACCTTTGACCCTGCCGGCGGGGAATCATGGGAGGATTGTCTCAATCTCGAGGGAAACCCTGCCATGGATAACGACTGGCCGGCATATAACCTCGAATACAGCGACGAGGACGGGAACAAACAGAAGATGGAGTTACCAATGACCTTCGCTGATTTCGCTGTAGGCGAAGCGCGGTTCCGAAAACATTTCCGGGCAGCGCCGCAGGATACATGGAATGAAAATATGATTCCCATAGCTGAATTTATTAATCTGCCGGATGATGAACGCGAGGACCGATATCCCTACGTATGGGCGGTGGATAACAAGAATCGGTTGATTCGGGTGCTGGTATCCGCGGAAATGGTCGATTCCACCGAGGAAAGGCGTAACTTCTGGAGGAGTTTGAAATCCCTTGCAGGCCTCATGAAGAAGGTCGACCCCGACCAGATAGCCCGGCAGGTAAGGGCGGAGACGGCGCAGAAGCTGGCCTCGGCAATGATGGGCCTGCTTTCCGGCGAAGGAGGATCCTCTGCTTTACAGGAGGCATTAGCGACCTCTCCTTCCGTAACGGAAATGGGCCAGGCTCAAGATGCGCCTGCAGGAGTTTCGGCGGACGGATATGAACCGGTATGGATTGACCGAGCAGAATGCACTTCCTGCGACGAATGCGTGAATATCAACCCCGGCATATTCGCGTACGACGACGAAAAGAAAGCATATGTAAAGAATCCCAAAGGCGGACCTTTCAAGGATATCGTGCGTTCGGCCGAAAAATGCACGGGAAAATGCATACATCCCGGCACACCGCATGATCCCAACGAAAAGGACCTGGATAAATGGATCAAGCGAGCGGAGAAATTCCAGTAAACAATGTGCGGGTTCCTTCATGTGCATCGCTGTTGCATGGTGAAAAAGGAGATCGATCTGAAGGTGAGCATTTGCAGAACACATTTTGCAGGGTTACAAGGTCACGGAGTTCAACCGGTCCCGGCATTTTTCACCGTGCAGTTCGTGCATGGATCCGTAGGCATTCCATACCGGCAGAAAGTTCCTGCATGCAATCTCTATGCCGGGGGTGATTGTCAATGAGCAGCGGGCTCATCACTAAACTTAATCCCGCCCGGCTTTTCAGGCCGACGTTTTCACACGGGGTCCATCCCGAAGAGAACAAGCATTTCACATCCGGAAAACCGATCGAGCGTCACGCATTTCCTCCCGAGTTGAATCTGCTTCTCTCACAGAATGCGGGGAAGCCGTCCGTGCCGATAGTGCATGCCGGCCAGGAAGTTGTGAGGGGTGAACCGATAGCGCGAGCTGACGGTTTCATGTCAGTCCCCCTGCATGCACCGGCCACCGGGGTTATCAAGCGCATAGACCTGGTACCCACGGCCAAGGGTCCGCGCAAACCGGCAATAATATTGAAGGTTTACCCGGGCGAATCGCAGGAGATTCTTTACGGCGCGCCCCGGGACGTGGACTCGATGTCGCCCGGGGAAATTATTCAGGCTATTCAGGACGCTGGTCTCGTAGGATTGGGGGGTGCGGCCTTCCCCACCCATGTGAAACTTTCCCCTCCGCCCGAGCACAAAGTGGACACCATCCTGATCAACGGATGCGAATGCGAACCGTACCTGACGACCGATCATCGCATAATGATTGAGCAGGCGGATGACCTTGTCAGGGGAACTCAGATTATCATGCGGGCAATGGGTGCGGAACGGGCGATCATAGGCACGGAGGACAACAAGCCGGACGCGGCAAGGACTCTTTCGCGCGCGCTGCCCGCGGATGGATCAATATCCGTGAAGATGGTGCGGACAAAGTATCCGCAAGGCGCGGAAAAAATGCTCGCCAAGGCCCTGGTAAACAGGGAGATCCCTTCGGGAAATTACCCCTCTTCGGTGGGTATGGGGGTATTCAATGTCGCCACCACATCACAGATAGGCGCGCTCATTCCCTGGAGGCGCGGCGTAATAGAGCGCGTGGTCACCGTAACCGGGGCAGGCATTGAGAAGCGCGGTAATTTCCTTGTTCCCATTGGAACCCCCCTTCGATTCATCCTTGAACGCCTGGGTTACAAAGGAAGCGCAAAATACCTGATAATGGGCGGCCCGATGATGGGCGACACCGTCGCGTCGCTCGACGTTCCCATTACAAAAGGATGCGGCGGGATCGTTGTATTCCGGCCGGAAGACCTGCAGCAGCGCAATGGAGAAGGCGAACTTCCCTGCATAAGCTGCGGCAAATGCGTTGACGCATGCCCAATGCATCTCAATCCATGTCAACTGGGGAAACTGGCGCGCAAGGGCCGCTACCTTGAAATGGATGAATATCATCTGTTCGACTGTTTCGAATGCGGATGCTGTCATTATGTGTGTCCTTCCGGCATACCCCTGGTCCAGTATTTCAGGATTTCAAAATTGATGAACCGTGAACTGAAGGCGGCAGGCAAATGAGGTTAGATCTTCCCACATTTCCCGGGATTGCGGAGGCGGGACTCAAGGACGGCGTGTTTTTTGACACCTGCCGCGGAGGCGTTGAATATGCCGTCTGAACCTTCCCATATTGAATTGCGGACATCCCCTCACATGAGGGATACGGCAAACGTCGCCATGATAATGCGCAACGTGGTATACGCCCTGCTTCCAGTCTGCGCATACTCTGTATACCAATTCGGTGTAAGCGCGCTGGCGCTTCTAGTGGTTTGCACCATAGTGTGCGTCGGAACCGAGCAATTATTCTGCGCCCTGTCCGGGAAACAAAGCACAACCGGGGATTGGAGCGCTGTCATAACCGGACTGCTTCTGGCGCTTACACTGCCTCCCGCATTTCCGTTGTGGATGGCGGCCGTAGCCGCCTTTTTCGGGCTGGCGGTAGGAAAGTTGTTCTTTGGAGGAATTGGATACAATGTCATGAATCCCGCTCTGGTTGGCCGCGCCTTTGCACAGGCGGCGTTCACCGTGCCCATGACCACGTGGACTCCAGCCATGGCGCCGGGACGATTTACAGAATTCATACCCTCAACGCTTACCCGCCCCTTCATGACTCCAGCTCCCGTCAACGAATGGCTTGGCAGGGTTGCCGCCGACGGATTCACCGGGGCGACACCCCTCGCCCTGATGAAATTCGAGCAGGTATCCACCGACGCCGTACAGTTATTGACCGGGAGCGTGATGGGTTCTGCAGGAGAGACGTCCGCACTTCTGATATTCCTGTGCGGGCTGTATCTTATCTTCAGGAAAATGATGAACTGGCGCATCACTTTCAGCATCCTGTTATCGGCATACCTTCTGTCCGGCCTTTTTTACCTGATCAACCCGGATGTATACCCGGATCCCATGTTCACCATTCTGGCCGGAGGATTGATGCTGGGAGCGGTATTCATGGCCACCGACATGGTTGCTTCCCCGGAGACAAACCGGGGAATCTGGATTTACGGGGCATTGATAGGTGTGTTGACTGTAATCATCCGCCTCTTCGGGGGATTAAATGAGGGCGTCATGTACGCCATACTCCTGGGCAACGCGGCCTCTCCCTTGATCACCCGTATTTCTCAGCCACGCATTCATGGCGCGACAAGAAAGGAAACAACTGCTTCATGAGCGGGGAAAACATTCCTGAAACTCCATCATTGCCGTCCAGCGGAAGGTTGATCTTAACGCTGGCCACGATCGCCATGATGTCCGGTTTCGTCGTTGTGTTCGTATATCAGGTTACATTGGAGCCCATCGCCAGAAATCACCGCATGGCATTGGAAAAAGCGGTGTTCACGGTAATACCCGGCGCCGACACGAGAGTCAATTACCTGCTTGAGTCCGAAGGTTTGAAACGTCTTGATGATGAGGATATAGACAGAGCAAATCTTTTTGCGGGTTATGACGCCGAAGGAAGTTTGATCGGCGTTGCCATGCAGGCCTCGGCCCGTGGATATGCGGATGTCATACGCGTTCTTTACGGGTATTCGCCCGAACGCGAATGCATCATAGGTTTCACGGTTCTGCAAAGCTCTGAAACCCCCGGACTTGGCGACAAGATTGAGACGGATCCTGATTTCCTGGCTAACTTCGAATGCCTGGATGTGAGTCTTAATCAGGAGCAGACCGGTCTGGACAATGAAATACGCGCGGTCAGGCAGGGGACGAAGACGGAGCCTTGGCAGATAGACGGCATCACCGGAGCCACGATATCCGTTGAGGCGGTTGCCCGGGCCCTGCGCGAAAGCGCTGACAGAATGCTGCCCATTCTCGCAGGGCATCTTTACGAATTAACAGAACCTGACGACATCAGCCCGGACCGCGGTCCGTATCTTTCGGATAGCAAGGTTGATGCAGGCTTTAACCCGGATAAGGAATAATGGTTGCTCCACAGAAACAGTTTGAATCGCCCGGCTTCGACACACTGAAGGAAGGCATATGGAAAGACAATCCTGTCTTCATCATGCTGCTCGGACTGTGCCCTGCCCTGGCCGTGAGCAACACTGCGCTGAATTCACTGGCAATGGGGCTTGCCAGCACTGTGGTGCTCCTGGGTTCCAGTTTGCTTATTTCGATGATGCGCAATGTCATTCCAAAACAGGTGCGCATAGCCTCCTATATAATAATCATAGCCACATTCGTAACCGCGGTGGATTATACGATACATGCTCTAAGCCTCGAGTTATACAATGCGCTCGGGGCATTCATACAATTGATAGTCGTGAACTGCATGATCCTCGGGCGCTGTGAGGCCTACGCGTCCAAGAACAAGGTATCGACCACCATGGTAAACGCGACGGGAATGGGGGCCGGATTCACGCTTGCCCTGTTCATGATCGGCTCCATCCGCGAAATTCTCGGGTTCGGCACCTTTTTTGATATCCCCTTGTTCGGGCCAGACTTTCAAAATTGGGCGATATTCATCCTGCCGCCCGGCGGATTCATTGTGCTTTCATTGCTGCTGGCCTTGTTCGCGTTTGTTGAAAAGCGCAGGGCTCCGGCCAAGACAGAGAAGGAGGGCGGACATGGATCCTGATTCCATGGCTTTTATATTTCTTCAGGCTTTTCTGATAAACAATCTCGTGCTTGCGTTGTTTCTGGGATTGTGTCCCTTCGTGGGTGTATCCGCAAAACTCGAGACCGCGTTTCCCATGGGTTTGGCGGTAGTGTGCGTTATGCTTGTAGCCTCGCTATGCGCATTCGGCATCAACATTCTGCTGGTGTATTTCAACATAGAGTATCTCAGGCTCATATGCTATATAGCCGTAATCGCGTCGGCAGTTCAGCTGGTGGAGATGACAATCAAGAAATTCAGCCCTAAACTGTTCCGCATGCTCGGAATTTACCTGCCTCTGATCACTACAAACTGCGCCATTCTGGGAATGGCCCTCTTTCAGACTTTTGACGAATACAGCATTACACAGAGTCTGGCTTACAGCCTGGGCGCGGGAGCGGGGTTCATGCTTGCTCTGGTGCTCATGGCTGGACTGCGTGAACGGCTGGAACTCGCCAATGTCCCGGACGCCTGCACGAGCGCGGCGATTGCAATGATGCTTGCCGGGATGCTGTCGATGGCGTTCATGGGATTTGCGGGTCTTGGAGGATGAGTATATGACAACAAATGTTATCGCAACTTATGTGATCGCTGTTGCCTTGATAATGGCTATTCTAGCGGGCTGGATAATCGTTCAACACCTGTCACGCCGTTTTGCAGCCCGGCATCCCGAATACGGACGTCAGCGTGAACACATGGGCTGCGGGCTTGCCTGCTCATGCACAGAAACCTGCGACAATGACGACAAAACCAAAAAATCGTAACCTGGAACCCTGAAACCCGGAGCATTCCATGAAAATCACAGAATACGATATAAGCAATCCCTACACTGCGACCGTGAAAAACACGGAGCGCATCACACCGGCCGAAACCGCCGAGGTGCGGCATATAACCCTGAGCATTCCTGACGCTACATTCCATTATGTGGAAGGTCAAAGCATAGGGGTGCTGGCTCCACCTCCGAAAACATTCGGGAATCCGCATCACCTGAGGCTGTATTCCATTGCCAGTTCACGCGGAGGTGAAAAGGGCGAACTGTCTGAAATAGCAATCTGTGTCAGGAGATGTTTCTATATCGATCCCATCAACGGAGAACGATATCCCGGTGTTGCATCGAACTATCTGTGCAACCGGAAACCTGGCGACAACATAAATATCACGGGCCCATACGGCAGGCAGTTTCATGCTCCAAAAGACAACAACTGCAACTTGCTGATGATCGGAGTTGGAACAGGAATCGCCCCGTTCCGCGCGTTCATTAAGCACATATTCGATGAACGGCGTGAATGGAAAGGCAAGATCCGCCTGTTTTACGGAGCGCGAACAGGTCTGGACCTGCTTTACATGAACAAGGAAAAGGACGATTTCAGCCTTTATTATGACGAAGATACATTCAAGGCCTTCGAAGCTCTCAGTAAACGCCCGCATCTTGACGACGACCCGGAAATAGAAGGCAAGCTGATGGATAACGCATTGGAAGTATGGGACCTGATGCAGGACCCTGACACCCATGTCTATATAGCAGGTCTGTCTTCGCTGGAAAGAACACTTGACCGCATATTTACGGCGCTCGCCGGTTCAGAAAAAGCCTGGGCCGATAAAAAGGACGAGCTGATCAAACAACATCGCTGGTCAACTCTTTTCTACGATTGACCTGTACTGAGGTCAATGCGTTTCACTTGACTAACGGGTCGGATAATTTAAAGGTGCATGGTTATGAAAACACCTGCACAGAAACAATGCCTTGAGGAACTGTGCCGGCTATACGCTCCGCCCGGACAGGAAGACGAAGTGGCGGCGTACTGCAGGCCCCGTTTGGAGAAAGCCTGCGACAAGGTATGGCAGGATGAAATAGGAAACCTTATCGGTTTCATAAAGGGAACATCCAGCAACGACAAGGACAGTGTACGCATATTCGCACACATGGATGAAATAGCCCTGATCATTAAGCGGATCGAGGATGACGGCACCATCCGGGTAGATCCGTTGGGCGGAATGTATCCAAACCTCATAGGTGTGGGGCCGGTTGACATACTTGGCCGCCATGAGCATGTTTCTGGAATCCTCAGTGTGGGCTCCGTACACGTAAGCGAGCATTCGTCGGCGGCCTATCATATCCAGCCCTCAATGGGTAACCAGGCCATGACCTGGCTTCACACACACGTCTTTACAGGACTCAGCCGGCAGGAACTATATGCCAAGGGAATCCGGGCAGGCACGAGGTTGGTTATTCCCAGGGAACACCGCACATTGACCGAGGTCGGCGAATACTGGTCAGGTTATTTCATGGATAATAGAGCCGGCATTGCATCATTGCTAAATCTGATCGACAAACTTAAATCGCAGGGGAAGAGGCCCTATCCGGATCTCTACGTGGTCCTTACCGTTGAAGAAGAGATCGGGGCACACGGCGCAAAATATGCCGCCCGGACAATCCCCGCAACGCTGACTCTCGGTCTGGAAGTGGGGCCGGCTGAAGAGGAGTACAGCGTTGATTTCAGTGCCTCCCCTATTCTGGTATATCGTGATGAAGAGGCGGTCTACGATCGCCGTGTCGCTGATTATTTTCTCGATATTGCCCGGGAAATTTCCATGTATGTTCAGACAGCTACGTTCTCCACATACAAGAGCGACGTTTCACATGCCAAATCAGCCGGACGATCGCCTTTTTCCGGGCTGATATGTCTTCCGACAAAAAACACGCACAGCTACGAGATAATTCATCGCGACGTCATTGAAAATACTTCTCTATTGCTGAAGGCATTCCTGCTGGATGAACACTCTTCCTTCCTGCCCCGTTACTGTCCTTCCTGCGATCAGATCAAATGAACCCTGTTTCAAATATAGAACCGACGGTTAGAGAGATTTTTGAACTCGCCCTCAAACTGGACGAGGGGAAGGTTACAACCTACATCCCGGAGTTGGCCGGAGTGGATCCTGATCTATTCGCATTGTCAATATGCGGCACAGACGGCCGGACACTCAACATGGGGGACACTGGCCATATGTTCACCATGCAATCAATTTCAAAGGTTTTGAGTTATGCGCTTGTTCTGGAATATTATGACGATGAAACCATAATGGAGCGTGTGGGAGTGGAGGCAACAGGTGAGGATTTCGACTCGATAATCAAGCTTGACCATCACAAGCGGCCGTTCAACCCGATGGTCAACGCCGGAGCAATTGCCGTAACTGATATGATAATCTCCAGATTCAAGGACGAAGCCCTTGTAAAGAGCTTGGATTTATTTGCCAGTGTGCTTGGGAAAAATGAGGTTTCGGTAGATGAAGCGGTTTTCATGTCCGAATATCGAACCGGCGAGCGCAATCGCGCCATAGCGCATCTACTGAAAAATTTCTCCTTGCTGGACAATCCCGTGGAAGAGGTACTCGCCCTTTATTTCAAGCATTGTTCGGTGCAGATAACCACTTCCGATCTGGCATGTCTCGGAGCTACATTCTCCAATAAGGGATGTCCGGCCTCATCAGTCCGTCAGGTGTTGAAGCGTGAAACTTTGCAGAAGGTTCTCAGCGTGATGTTGACGTGCGGTATGTACAACTATGCCGGACAGTGGGTGTACGACGTTGGATTTCCGGCAAAGAGCGGAGTGTCCGGAGGCGTTCTTTCCATGGTCCCAGATAAAATGGGAGTAGGAGTGTTTTCACCGCGTGTTGACGACAAGGGGAGCAGTCCGAGGGGAGTTCTTGTAAACAAGCTTCTTTCAGAGAGGCTTAACCTGCACATCTTTGCCTGTTAGCATATCCTGGGCAGTTGTTCACCGCTCAGGAGATCCATGATGCGCGGAGCGCCGATACGGCTGTTTAGCCGCACAATCGCCCTGTCGCCGTCCTCGACGGACCCTATTCTGACAGCATTTTCCGATACGGGGCTGTCATGCAATATGTTCAGGGCATGACCGGCCTGAGCTTCCGGGACGAATACAATGAACCTGCCTTCGTTGGCCACATAAAACGGGTCTAGCCCGAGAATCTCGCATGCCCCCTGAACCTCATCCCCTACCGGCACCAAGGCTTCCGATATCTCAAGTGTAATCCCCGCCTGCCGTGAATGTTCCACGAGAGCTCCCGCAAGGCCTCCGCGCGTAAGGTCTCGCATGCTGTGTATATCGATCCCCTCATTGATCATATTCAGGACAGGTTCATAAAAAGGAGCGCAATCGCTCCGGATTGAAGTCTCGAACTCCAATCCTTCACGAACAGCCATGATTGCCATGCCGTGCCGGCCGACATCCCCGCTCAGCAATATTGCATCGCCCGGCCTGATCTGTTCCGGACTTATAACCAGCTCATGGTTCAATGCCCCCACCCCGGCGGTGTTAATGTATATGCCGTCCCCTTTTCCCTTATCCACCACCTTGGTGTCGCCGGTTACAATATGGACACTTGCCTGGTCCGCTGTATTACGGATTGACTGGACAACTCTCCACAGTGTTTCCATGGGCAGACCCTCCTCAAGTATAAGTCCCAGCGTCAGGTACTTGGGAAGCGCGCCGCACATGGCAAGATCATTGACAGTCCCATTCACGGAAAGCGACCCTATATCGCCGCCTGGAAAGAATAGCGGGTGCACCACATAGGAGTCAGTAGTGATTGCCATACGCGCGGATTCCATGTTGAATACCGCCCCATCATGACCGGAATCCAGCATGGGATTGGCAAAAGAGGCACGAAACATTTTTTCAATAAGTTGATTCATCAACTTACCGCCGCCTCCGTGCGCCAGTGTCACGGACGGATAATCGGAAATAGGGATGGGACACGAATGGTTCATTTTCTTGAATAAATTATCACAGATATATACATAATTTGACACAACCATTCTGCGACTAATGATTTTGTCTAATACTCGGCAGAATCTTTAAAAACAGACTCATTGCCCATTATTCTCACGGCCTTCCCTAACTCCATAATTATTCTGTGGCGCTGCCCCATTCACTGTAGTACCATCGATGTTAGTCCAACCGGTATTTCCTTCTCGTTGAGCCCATGCCCGACGTAGGGAGGCGTAGCCGACCGGAGTCGGGCATGAGCGGCATATTCTTCAGGTGTTTTCTTGTTTAGTGATCCGTGACGTTGGATCGTGTTGTATATTGTTCGCCAGTCCTCTGCTCTATACCGGACTTCGGCCAGACTGGCAAACCAATGAGTATCCAGCAATCTCCTTCTGATCTGTGAGTTCAGGCTTTCAATGTAGGCATTCTGCGTCGGCTTGCCTGGCTTGATGAAGTGCAGCTTCGCTCCGTTTTCATAAGCCCATTGATCCATGTGCCGGCTTCGGAACTCAGGACCGTTATCGGTTCCCAGTATCGATGGCAACCCGCGCTCTGCTTTTAGCCTATCGAGAACCCGTGCGACCCGTCTTCCAGTGATTGATGTGTCGATCTCCAGTGCCAGGCATTCCCGACTGTATACATCCATAACCACCAGAATACGGAACACCCGCCTATCCGACAGTTGATCGCTCAGAAAGTCCATCGTCCACAGTTCATTCAGCCGGGTTGGTTCTTCCAGCCTGCTGCCTCGATATCTTGATTTTTGGCGCCTTCTTCGCCGTCCCAGCTGCAATCCTTCCTCGGCATATACCCGGTAAACGCGCTTATGGTTATCTGTCATCCCGTCGCGAAGCAACCAGTCCATCAAGCCGCGATATCCCCAGCCGGGATTAGCCGTCGCATGCTTGTGCAAGGCGACTCGAAGCTCGGAATCATTACGACTCTTGTGCTTGTAATACAGGCTGCTCTCCCAAAACCCAAATAGCCCACAGGCCCGACGGGCGCTGATCTTGTACTTCTTACGCGTATACGCTACCAGCGCCCGCTTCTCTGCGGGCTTTACCACTTTTTTGAGTTAACATCCTTGAGAATCTTGTTATCCAGCATCAGGTCGGCAACCATGGTCTTGAGCTTCCGGTTCTCGTCCTCAAGCTGCCGGAGCTTCTTGGCCTCCGAGACTTCCATGCCTCCATACTTGGACTTCCAGCGGTAAAAGGTCTGCTCGCAGATCCCAGCCTGGCGTATCAACTCCTTTACCGACATTCCTGCCTCGTGCTGATTCAATACCCCGATTATCTGTTCTTCGCTGTATCGCTTTCGCTTCATTCCGTCCTCCTGGGTTGTGTTTTAACCCGGAAGGACTAACATAACAAACACTACAGTTTTCGGGGGGCGCGCCACGCTCTCTGCCGGAGCAAGTCCGCACCGGGAAGACCGGCGTCCCCACACCCGTCGACAGGCGGCGTGGCCGGGATGACGGGCTCGGGGAAGCACTTCTTACATGCGGGCAAGAGACGGATGACAACGCTCTATTTTATATTTTACGGGTATCCCCATTCGCTACCTCCGCTATACCCCATCCGCTCACCCACGCCCCACTCTTCGCTATATCACCATTGGGCTATCCACGCGAGTAAAGTCCTCACGGCAACAATAACTAGCGCAATGGCTGCTGCTATAACCGGCAATAAGAAGATTACTAGTTCAGATCTTCTCATGATATGCTTAAGCATATTTTAGATAGCATGTAAGTGTAAGTGTAAAACGAAACCCTTGGAATTCATCGGTAATAATAATCACGTAATAGACGCAATGGTAGC
>SLRP01000018.1 GCA_007130845.1 Kiritimatiellia bacterium
AGCCCGTGTTATAGAGCAACCTCCGGCCATATATAAAAGGGGAACACGGTTGGCCAGACGCATTACGCGCACGGGATCATCCGCGCCCAGATCCTCATTCTCCCCGGGCTTGGCGTAGGCCAAGCCTACCTCCACCTGGAACGGATTTCCGCGGTACACTGTTGGCGGACGTGTCACTGCGGTATAGAAGTCCGCCTTTATTTCCTTCTTAAGCCCGGCCACGATCTGTTCTTCGCCTATCGGGGAAAGACAGTCCGTGGGCGGCCGCAGAAGTTTTACCTCGTTTATGGCCTTGAAAAGCGCCTCGCTTTCCTGATGCGCAATTCTCGTAGGCTTGGCCCTTGGGTTTAATCCGGCCTTCTCGCAGATCTGCCCGGCTGCCCGGCTGCTGACACGTGAAAAGTCCTGCGTCAACGCAGATGCAAGCGTCCGAGCCTGCGTGTCCTTGAGCATCTGTACCAGCAGGCCCAGCTCAACTCCGTGCGGGTGCGGCTTGATTTCACGGCTGGGGGCCGGAAGGTCTTTAACAGCGCGTTCAAAGGTCTGCCAAGGTTCATCCTCAGTCTCCCCTACGTTATCCGTGTTATTCTTTCCCTGTTTCAGGAGGTTGACCCTGTAATGCAGTTGGAGGTGCGGGTTAACAATGGCGCACTGCTTCAAATATTCGTCCACCGATAATCTGCCGCGGACATAAGCGGCTTCCATTTCTATGGTAACGCATGTGCCGTGCTTGAAGGTTACGGGTTTGTTCTTTTCTTCATGGTAAAAAGCAGGCAGCCACTCCTCTTCCACGTCGCTTAGGATAACGGGCTTGTTTGCCTTGGTATCAATCTGCACCGCGATGCGGTGAGCCTTCTTCTGATTTTTGGTTTTTGAATCGATGCGCGTTGACTGTCCCGTCGTCAATTGACCGTACATTCCGGCGGCGCTTATTCCAATGCCCTGCTGGCCGCGAGACATCTTCAGGCGGTGAAACTTTGAGCCGTACAGCAGTTTCGCGAATATCTTTGGGATCTGCGCGCGCACCACCCCCGGTCCGTTATCCGTTATGCTCACCCTGAAACGTTTTTCGCTGATCTGGCGGATATCCACGCTTATTTCAGGCAGTATTCCGGCCTCTTCGCATGCGTCGAGAGAATTGTCCACTGCCTCCTTGACGGTTGTCAGCAGGGCCTTGCGAGGATTGTCGAATCCAAGCAGGTGCCGGTTCTTCAGGAAAAATTCCGACACGGAGATCTCCCGCTGGCGTTTGGCCATGCTTTCCGCGGTCTCAGATACAGTCTTGCGTTTTCTTTTCATGATTAATCCCGCAAACCTAGCGATGTATCAGCTGCCGGGCAAGTCTTAGCTTAATCGCTTGCCGGATTGAGTTGTTACATATGCCGGGTTCATGGATCATGTTTCAAATGAAAGCCGTATTCAAATACTTATATGCCGGCGCGCGTGCCCGGGTCCTGTTTAATTTCGTTGTCGTGCAGCTTGCGTGCATTCCGCTGGTTTCATGTTTGCC
This sequence comes from Kiritimatiellia bacterium, assembly GCA_007130845.1. Lineage (GTDB taxonomy): Bacteria > Verrucomicrobiota > Kiritimatiellia > SLAD01 > SLAD01 > SLRP01. Next base: position 1,511 of record SLRP01000018.1, read on the forward strand.
GGACGGCGAACGGGATGCACGTGGTGTTCCAGGTGTGATTGTTCATCAAGTGGACACCCCGTCACTGCTTAAGCGTGTCCTGGGGAGAGCTGTATATACGACTTCTCCGTCCATTGCTGTATTGCCTGGTGGTGATTATGTCATCAGCGCAAATATTTTCGGGCGTGGTTCCGGCGCGGATATATCCGGAACAACATTCATATACCGTTCCGCTGACAAAGGCGGGAACTGGCAGCTTCTTACAACCCTCCTGGATATGAAGAGGGGCAGCCTGTTCGTGCATGAGGGTTCATTGTACATATGGGGGTACACCGCGGCTCCCGGATCAATAGTAATAAGGAAATCCGAGGATGGAGGACATTCTTGGACCACGCCTGAGGATGGGACCAGCGGGCTTCTGCGCGAAGGACGCTTTGGCGGAACACCCTGTAATCCGGTGGTGCACGGTGAAAGGTTATGGATCGCGCAGGGAGGCCGGCGCGTCATGTCGGCTCCGGCGGATGCCGATCTCCTCAGCGCAGACTCGTGGTTATTGTCCAATGCGGCGGATACCGCATCCGCCCCCTTTGGAGAGAAGCTTATAGTGACTGAGGCCCAGGTGGCGGCGTCATCCGGAACGGGGGTTGTAATTCTGCCCAAGATAGGCGGACATCCGTACACCGTGCTTATTCGGGCGGGTGCAGGCCCGGCGGAAGTTATTCATCCGGCAACCGAAGACTGGATTCGCATTCCCGGGGGTGAAAAGAAATTCGCGGCTGCGCATGACCCGGTCTCGAATCGGTTCATAGCGTTATCCAATCCCGTCATGCCTGCTTTTGCGGAAAGCGGTTGGCCTCCGGAATTGATACGCAACACAGCTGCTCTTCTGTCCTCGGACGACCTGAAATCATGGAGCATGAACCATATTTTTCTGCATTCCGACAATGTGGATTATGAGGCGTTCCAGTATCTGAACTTCGATATTGACGGTGAAGACCTGGTAATAGTATCGCGTACAGCATTTGATGTCGGAGGTACGCGGCCCCCGCGCGGACATGACTCCAACCTGATTACGTTTCACAGAATAAATGATTTCCGGCGTTTCCTGGATTGAGCGGCAATGCCGGAGCGTTGGTCCGGTCAGCTTGCGATTGCTTTTAAGCGGCATCGGGGGATACCATTCGGATCATGATTAAACCTGCAGATTCCATTTCCGGAACTCGTAGAAAACGCGCGTCGTTTGCGGAGTCAGGCGGCGACTCGCGCGATCGCCTTACCGGGCAGATTGAACGGGTCACTTTTCACAGCGATGAATCGGGATTCGCCGTACTCAAGGTGAAGGCGCGCGGCCACCGCGATCTGGTGGCGGTGGTAGGCACTCTGTTCAACGTTACCCCCGGCGAATGGGTGGAGGCGGAAGGCCGTTGGGTTATTGATCCTCAGCACGGACGTCAATTCAAGGCGGAAGATCTTCGGACGACCCATCCGGATACGCTGGAGGGCATAGAGAAGTATCTGGGTTCAGGGCTCATCAAGGGAATCGGCCCCGTATATGCATCGAAGCTGGTGAAGGCATTTGGAAAGGATGTGTTCGACGTCATTGAAAACCGCTCCAAGCTGCTGCAGAAGGTGGAGGGGATAGGTCCGATGAGGCGGATGACCATCAAGGATGCATGGAACGAGCATAAATTCGTGCGGGAGATAATGACTTTTCTGCTCAGTCACGGTGTAAGCACGTCGCGGGCATTCAGGATTTACAGGACATACGGAGAAAAGGCGATAGAGCGGGTCATGTCCGATCCCTATTGTCTTACGCGGGATATATGGGGCATTGGTTTCAAGACGGCCGATCAGATTGCCCAGCGTATCGGAATCGCCCGTGATTCCGATATACGCGCGCGTGCCGGTACCGAGTATGTTCTGCAGGAATTGATCGGCGACGGCCATTGCGCCTATCCCCGGTCGGCGCTGGTGGACGAAGCGGTAAAGATCCTGGAGATAGCGACGCAGATTGTTGACGACGCCGTACGGCACGGATTGGAGCATGGACGCCTGGTTCAGGATAATGCTCCCGACAACGAGCCGCTGATTTATCTGAAGACTTTGTACCAGGCCGAGACTCTGCTTGCGGATAATCTCTGCGACCTTGCGAGCGGCAAACATCCCTGCCCGCCTGTCATAGTCGAAAAGGCCATTGAATGGGTGCAGGAGCAGGTGCGTCTTGAGTTGGCCCCGGAACAGAAGGACGCCATACGTAAGGCGGTTGACAACAAGGTGATGATAATCACCGGAGGCCCGGGGGTAGGCAAGACAACCCTGGTGAATTCCATACTCAAGATATTCCGGGCAAAGAAATTGAAGGTTGTGCTGTGCGCGCCAACCGGCCGCGCGGCTAAGCGAATGAGTGAAACGACCGGAATGACTGCCAAGACCATTCACCGTCTGCTCGAATATGACCCTTCATCGGGTCAGTTTAAGCACGACATGAACCGCAAATTGAGCGGAGACGTCTTTGTGGTGGACGAGACAAGCATGATCGATGTGGTGTTGGCCCATCAATTCGCGCGCGCGATACCCAGACACGCGGCTGTCATATGGGTTGGAGATGTCGATCAATTGCCTTCCGTCGGTCCCGGAACAGTCCTTCGGGACTTGATTGATTGCGGCGCCTTTCCAGTGTGCAGGCTTACGGAAGTATTCAGGCAGGCCGCATCGAGTTCCATCGTTACCAATGCGCACCGGATAAACAAGGGGCAGATGCCTTATTACCCGGAGGGTGATGAACAGAAGAAGGAGACGGATTTCTATTTCGTGCGGTGTGAAGAGCCCGAAGCTGCCGCCGACAGGGTTGTAAGGCTTGTCAAGGAATCACTGCCGCGCCGTTTTGGTTTCGACCCGTTGGAGCATATACAGGTTATAACGCCGATGCAGAGAGGAGTGCTGGGCGCGCGCGCCCTGAATCAATCTCTGCAGGAGGCGTTGAATCCGGAAGGCGAATATATAGAAAAGTTTGGATACCGGTACCGGGCGGGTGACAAGGTTATGCAGATGATCAACGATTACCAGAAGGATGTATACAACGGCGATATCGGACGAATTGCCGAATTGAACAGGGAAGAGCGTGAAATAAGTGTCAGGTTCGAAGGCCGCGGGCTGGTGAACTACGATTTTCAGGAACTTGACGAGTTATCCTTGTCTTATGCGATAACGGTGCACAAGAGCCAGGGCAGTGAATATCCGTGCGTGGTGGTTCCGGTACATACTCAGCATTACATGCTGCTGCAAAGGAATCTCTTATACACTGCGATAACACGCGGTAAACGTCTCGTGGTGATTCTCGGCATGCCCAAGGCGGTTGGGATAGCGGTAAACCGCACGGAATCGAAACGCAGGATCACCCTGCTTGGGAACCGGCTGGCTTCGGGGATGGGATTACGTGAAGGTTTTTTTTCGTGATGGTTGTTGCGTCTGACTCCCTAGCTGCCTTGTGAATCCGATGTAAGTTCTTGATGGCATTCTGCTTAATCCTGATCACCCCTTCTGCCCATGGTTATTCGTTCCATATTACGGATGGAAAAGTCAGGGGTGTGGAGTATTCCTCCAGTGTGAGGGGGAGGCTGATTACGATTAGGAGGAAGAGAGGAATGACACATTGGGGATGGGATCCCGTGAAGGTCGTTGTCCGGCAGGAATGCGCTGAATAAGGACTGATCAGGTCTTACGCCAACCTTATTTGCTTGAGAAACGGATTTATGTGGGTTACTTACAATATATGAAGGCGCATATTCAAGGATGTTTAAGGCTGTTGATTCCCGGGCTTGCCTTAGTCCTGATTTTTTCGGGCTGCATGACATACG
>SLRP01000065.1 GCA_007130845.1 Kiritimatiellia bacterium
AGTATGTATGGCAATTGGACGTATAAAGGATGTCCACTCCGCTGCAGGCATGTCGTTGTGAAGCGAAAAGGCAAGGAAGCTTGTTGCAAGCTAAAGAGACGGTATTAAAGCGGAAGGGGGGTGATCTGGAAGACAGGACAAGGATACGAAAGTAAAAGGATAGGATTGAAAAATCAGTAGTAGTGATGAAGATGTTTGCGGGAATGCAATTAACAAAGGAGAGAGTTATATGAAGAAGCTTCTAGCATTAATGGTAGGAATCGTATTCGTAGCCGGATCTACGTACGGAGCAATGATAAGCGAAGGAACACGCGAACTGGCGGTTCAGGGCGAACTGCAATTCGAGTCCGAAGCCGGCACTGCGTTTGATTTCGACATCAAACTCGGTCAGTTCGTTGCTCATGGTGTACAGGTCGGTGTACTCGGCGGTATAGCCGACAACGACTTCCTTACAGCGTGGGGAGCCGGTGTATTCGGCGAGTACAATCATGACCTTGGTACCGAACTGGTGCCGTTCGTAGGGGTTTCCGGATCATATCTGCGTGTGGATCCCGATGTAGGCAGCAGTGAAGACGCCTTCGTTGTCGGCGCCGAAGCCGGCGGCAAGTACTTCATCGCTCAGAACATCGCCATTTCGTTGTCCTATCTGTTTGAGTGGGCGACGGAAGACATGTTCTTCGATAACGGCGATGTTGAAGACACGAACCACAGCATACAGCTTGGAATGCGTTTCTTCTTCTGATTGAAGCAAACAAGCTGATCAAGAAAACCCCTCCCCTTTCAAGGGGGAGGGGTTTTTGCGCGAGAAAGAAAACAACAACCATACTATTATATATAGCTGGTAAAATTCACCACGGCAGGGCGGTTCTATTATCATACGTCAGATCGCTCCACCCAAAATGTTAAAACCGGCCCGACAAGCCCGCGAAAGCTCCATGCCGATAGCTCCTTGCCCAGTCAAGGTGCGTTTTCCCCTCTGTTCCGTCCGCGAAAAATATCCTGTCCGTGCCATTCCTAACCCTCAGACTGATCCACCAATATCCAATCTCCAGAAACAGGTTTTGTGTTACATCATATACAATCGATGTCTTCAATTCAGCCCCGGTTCCCCCATCGCCTTTTTGAATAAAGTTCGGGGATTCCGAAATAAAGTCGGATCTAAGATTCCAGAACCCTTCCCCTCGGTACCGGACAGCCCATAACAGGATCGCCGTTCCCGTGATGCTGAGGCGGTCGTTAACCGGATAAGCTCCTCTTATACCGGTCCTCGCAGCCTGCCATTTGAAATCAAACGTGGAGTCCAACCCTGGAAACGGCTCGTAGATCTCTTCGCCGAGAAAGACAGTCTCCACCCCTGCACGGTCATTCAATTCTTCTTCGTAATACTGGTAGCCGATTACGACATCCCATGTAATGCTTGATTCATCAAGGGAAAGAATCTCGTTGAGATTGAAATTCAAGTTAAGATCAAGCAGAGTCGCATCGCCTCGAGTATCTGATACCGACTCCAGCAATATGAAATCGGCTCCCGAATCCGGATCTCTGATATAATCCGTGTCGCGACCGTGGCCTCCACGGATACCGCCCAGCCCAGCCGACCCGCTTATACCAAGCCACGGTTTGATGCGGAATTCCGCATTAAGCACGGTCATGAAGCTATCCAGCTCATCCCATACAAGTTTTGAGCGGCCCTCATGCACACCCACCCCGGGCAACATGTCTACAAAACTGATTTCCCATGCGCTTTTTCCGGTGGTAAGCCGTCCTTCAACACCTATATCCAGACGGGATCCACCATTTTTTTCCGGTGAAATGTATCCGGATACGCCGGCTTCGGTTTCGAACAGACATGCAGTTGACGCACAAAGAATTGACCCGGCAATACGAATGAATAGATTCATGCGCCTCCCTTTCAGTGCGTTTGTCCGTATGTTTGCGCCCACGGATTCCGGGCACATTCATGAGCATGGCTATAGATAATAATCCGTCTCAGTCAAAGGACAATTCAAGGTCAATCAGTCGGACAGGGCGCCCTTCATATATTCCCGCCGCATGCGTGCGATATTTTCTATGGATATGCTCTTGGGGCAAGCGGCTTCACATTCAGCGTGGTTGGAACAATTACCGAAACCTTCGCGGTCCATCTGTTCCACCATCCGGACAGCCCGTCTTCCCCTCTCAGGTGTGCCCTGGGGCAGAAGGGATAACTGTGTCACTTTTGCGCTCACGAACAGGGAAGCGGATCCGTTAGGACAGGCGGCTACACAGGCTCCACAGCCTATGCATGCGGCGGAATCCATCGCCTTTTCGGCGATATATTTTGGTATGAGCATGGTATTCGCATCAGGGGCGGAACCGGTATTTACTGAAGCGTATCCGCCGGCAGCCATGATCCGTTCAAAAGCACACCTGTCCACCACCAGATCCTTGATTACAGGAAACCCGCGTGCCCGAAATGGCTCCACGGTTATGGTAGCGCCCTCGTCAAAGTTTCTCATCCGCAACTCACATGCAGTGCACGCCCGTTTCGGGCCATGAGCCATACCGTCTATTACTATGCCGCAGGTCCCGCAAATACCTTCGCGACAGTCACTGTCGAACTCAACCGGGCTCTCCCCGCGTTTGATTAGCTGTTCGTTGAGCAGATCCAGCATTTCAAGAAAGGACATTTCAGGAATTACGTCTTCTACGGTGTACGTTTCGAATTTCCCCGTATCATCAGGATTTTTTTGTCTCCATACTTTGATTTGATACTTCATTATTTATAGCTCCGCTGACTCAACCCGATGTTTTCAAACTCGAGGAATTCCCTGTGCAGCTCAGGATACTTGTCCACCCCCTTGAACTCCCATGCAGACACATTGCAAAACTCTTCATCATTCCGCAACGCTTCCCCGTCTGATGTCTGATACTCTTCACGGAAATGCCCTCCGCATGATTCCGCTCTGTCCAGTGCGTCCCTTGCCATCAGTTCGCCCAGTTCAATAAAGTCTGCTACACGCCCGGCGAACTCCAGGCTCTTGTTAAACTCCTCATTGGAACCGCCTACTTTTACATTCTTCCAGTAATCTTCCCTGAGGGCCTGGATATCGGAAATTGCCTCTGTCAAACCCTTCTCATTGCGGGCCATTCCGACCTTTTCCCACATTATTCGACCGAGTTCCCAATGAAAGTCCCTCACCGATTTGGATCCATTTACACCAAGCAGACTGCTGACCTGCTCATTAATTCCATTGACGCTTTCAGTGAACGCATCATGATCCGTTCCCAATCCGTCGGGGCGGTTATCCGCAAGATAATCGCTGATGGTGGCGGGTATGACGAAGTATCCGTCGGCCAGTCCCTGCATCAGAGCGCTGGCGCCCAGCCTGTTGGCGCCGTGATCGGAAAAATTGGCTTCACCCAGAGCATACAGGCCGGGAATAGTCGTCATCAGGCTGTAGTCCACCCACAATCCACCCATCGTGTAATGCGGAGCGGGATAAATTCGCATTGGCTGTTTGAACGGATCTTCATCGGTTATTTCATGGTACATGGCGAACAGATTTCCATACCGTTCGCGAATGACATTATCACCAAGACGCTCTATGGCCTCTGCAAAATCCAGATAGACTGAAAAACCGGTCGGTCCTACGCCATAACCGTTGTCACAAGCCTCCTTGGCGGCCCTTGAAGAAATATCGCGGGGCGCAAGATTGCCGAAAGCCGGATATTTTCGTTCAAGGAAATAGTCGCGGTCTGACTCTGGAATTTCCCGGGGCGGTCTCTTGTCCCCCTTGGCCTTTGGCACCCATACCCGGCCGTCATTACGCAGGCTTTCGCTCATCAATGTCAGTTTGGATTGTCCTTCTCCCGCCTGTGGAAGACAGGTGGGGTGTATCTGGGTAAAACAAGGATTCGCGAATAGAGCGCCTTTCTTGTAGCATCGCCATGCCGCGGTTGCGTTGCAGTTCACGGCGTTAGTGGACAAAAAGTAAACGGTGGAATACCCTCCCGTAGCCAGGCAGACGGCATCAGCCGCATATTTTTCGATTTCGCCGGTCACGAGATTTCGACATACGATTCCCCGTGCACGCCCATCAACCATGACAACGTCCAGCATTTCCCTGCGAGAAAACAGGCTAACCATGCCCGTATCAACCTGCCGCATCAACGCACTGTAACACCCCAGCAGCAGTTGCTGACCGGTCTGGCCCCGCGCATAGAATGTGCGCGATACCTGGGCACCTCCGAACGAGCGGTTGGCAAGCTGACCGCCGTACTCCCGCGCAAAGGGCACCCCCTGGGCGACGCACTGGTCGATGATCGCGCCGCTCAGTTCGGCCAGACGGTACACGTTGGCCTCCCGCGCCCGGAAGTCGCCGCCCTTGATGGTGTCGAAGAAGAGGCGGTAGACGCTGTCGCCGTCGTTCTGGTAGTTCTTGGCCGCATTGATCCCGCCCTGTGCGGAAATGCTGTGGGCGCGCCGCGCGCTGTCCTGGTAGCAGAAGCACTTGACCCGGTACCCGAGCTCGCCGAGCGTCGCCGCGGCCGCGGCCCCGCCCAGCCCCGAACCCACCACGAGGATTTCATATTTCCGCTTGTTGGCGGGATTGACGAGTTTGATCTCGGAGAGGTACCGGCTCCATTTCGTCTCCAGCGGACCGGTTGGTATTTTCGCGTCAAGCTTCATGAGAAAATCCGTTCTGAGGTTCGGCGGTCACGCCACGAGACCCGCCAGAATGGCCAGCGGGATCGCGGCATTCCCGGCAAAGTACAGGATGCTCAACCCGAGGGAAGCCTTGTCCAGCGGGCCGGCGATCCGGCGGTTCCGCCATCCCAGCGACTGAAACAGGCTGGCGATCCCGTGCCGGAGGTGGACGCTGAGCAGGCCGATCGCGACGAGGTAGAAGAGGGATATCCAGATATTCTGAAATCCGCTCACCATCATCGCGTGCACGTCGTGAACGACGGTTCCGTCGGCAAGCTCGGTGTACATTTCCCGGTACTCGGAGTCCACCACCTGGACGGTGAAATGCGCCAGGTGAAACAGGATGAAAGCCAACACGATGAAGCCGCTGATCCTCATGGTGCGCGAGGCGTAGCTGGCCTGGATCGTGTCCTCCGCCTCGTAACCGGCCGGGCGCGCCCGGCGGTTTTCGATCGTCAACTCCACCGCCGCCCAGACATGGGCCACCACGGCGGCCAGCAGCACCACTCGCACCGCCCAGAGTCCCGGTCCGAGGTTCTGGAGGAAGTGCGCGTACGCGTTGATCACATCGGGATGAGCAAAAACCTGAAGGTTCCCGATCAGGTGACCGATGACGAAAAGCAGGAGAATCACTCCGCTTACGGCCATTAC
>SLRP01000036.1 GCA_007130845.1 Kiritimatiellia bacterium
AGGAGAGATGGCGGCCAGTTGCCTGTTGTATTCGGTCAGATCCTCGGGATTATCCTTCAGGGCGGCATAATCAACCATGCCCTCCTCATCAACAAACTGTTCGAGAACCCGGGCATATGCGTCGTTCGAAAATTCCCCGGATCCCGCAGAGGCTTGCGCGACAGGTGCAAACCATGCTGCGGAAATCGACATTATTGCAATGGTTGATATTTCAAGGGGGCTCTTAAGCATATTTAACATGATGTTCTCCTTATTCCTTTAACTGCCATTCATTGTTTGAATGTAAGATGCGCTATGGGTCCTCATTATTCCTTAAATGTGTGAAAAAATACCGATACGGAATAAACGCACCGTATTATGCATCGTATTTGAAAGGGGTTAAGTTCCCGTACTTCAAAGTGGAAAGGAGTATGTCATGAAAAAAATATCCGGTATGGCGATTTTAAGTATTTGTATAATTACAGCCATTGTGTCTTCCGCGGGGGCGCAATCGCTGACAGAATTCAACACGAATAATCTGGCAGTACCGGCAGGGGAACTTCTTCCAGGTGGTCCGCCAAAAGACGGTATACCTGCGCTTGTAGATCCAGAGATGATAGACCTCTCTGCCGCTGATTACCTGGATAACGAAAGCAGGGTGGTGGTTGTGGATATAGACGGAGACGTTCGCGCCTATCCGATTCCCATACTGAACTGGCACGAGATTGTGAATGATGTAATAGAAGGCACTCCGGTAGCAGTGGTGTATTGCCCTCTGTGCGATTCCGTTTCCGTGGTCGATCGCCGATTGGACGGGGAAGTTTATGAATTCGGAGTCAGCGGGTATCTCTATGAGTCCAATGTATTGATGTACGACCGCACTGATGATGCGCTGTGGTCGCAGGTGGGAATGAATGCGATAAGCGGCCCTAATGCCGGACAATCATTGGATCACCTTCCATGGGAAATCATGACCTTTGCTGCCTTGCAAGACACATATCCTGAGGCATCCGTACTGTCCCGTGATACAGGGCATCACCGTAACTATGCCGGCAACCCTTATGAATCCTATTTCCGGTCCGGACGGCTGATGTTTCCCATTTCAAAGGAGGATGACCGGCTACCGAAAATGGAGCCGGTAGTAGGCGTAAAGGCCGGTGAAACAGTGCTAGCTTATCCGGTCTCCAGCATTGTTGAAGCTGAAGGAGGAGTGCTTGATGACCGCTTGCAGAATGAACGGCTGTTGATTGAAGCGGATGACTCAGGCCGGGTGAGTGTAGTTGAACTGCCCTCAGAGGCTCAGGTCGTGCACACATTCTGGTTTACGTGGGCTGCTCTGCATCCGGAAACTGAAATCCATAATGAAAATTGAATCAGGGCATACAGACATGGAGCATCATGTGGACAGCGGATTGAAATAACAGATTCAGGTTAGGCAGGAAATGTACCCTGCTGTCATCAGTTGAATGAAAACTTAAAGTTGTATAGCGGTGAAAACATGAAAAGAGGCAGGAATAATTAATGTCTGCCTATGCTCCAACATCAGGAAGCGCAACCGGGTTTGTTGTACTGTTAACTGGAACTGAAATAAACATGAACAGCTTCTGTTAAAAAATCTTATGAAAAGGGATGAAAGCCGATAAGGTTCGGTTGACGACCACGCCGACGATTACGGATTACGATCAAGAAATCCAAATCGATTACCGTAGTCGTCGCCGTAGTCGTAGTGCGAAATAGAGAGAAAATTCAAGGAAAGGCGGGGGAGAAAGCCCAAATCAGGCTTATCTCATTGATAAATAGATGTATACACAGAAAATGTTCTGTCAACTTTTGACAGAACGCATGAACAGGAAAGGAGAACGAAATGAAAAAAATATCGTTCATGACAATAGTCCTTGGTCTTATGGTGGCCGGCAGTGCGTATGCCGCTGAAGCCCTGTACAAGGGATCATCTGAATTGGGTGTGCAAGGCAATGTGGAATTCGAGAGCGCCGTGGGAACCGATGTCAACGTAGGTTTCAGAGGTGGCCACTACATTGCCGACGGTATTCAGATTGGTACTTTCGGTTCATTTTCGGATAATGACGTCGACACTCGTTGGGGTGTTGGTGTTTATGGGGAGTACAACGTGATTGGAGCCGGTCCCGTCGTTCCTTTTGTAGGATTGTCCGGCGCCTATAACCGAAGTGAACCATCCGGCCTGTCAAACTCGGACGCATTCGTGCTGGGAGGCGAAGCCGGAACGAAATATTTTCTTACCGGCAGCACGGCCCTCACGCTGTCATACCTTTTCGAGTTTGCCAGCGATGATATATTCGCCGACAATTCGAATCTTAAGGATACCAATCATAATATATTGCTGGGACTGCGGTTCCACTTCTGATTAAAACGGATCCAGGCTCTCCTCCTGTTAGCCTGGCTCCTTGGCCCCGTTGGAAGGCTATAATGCCTCCAACGGGGCATTTCGTGTATATTGTTGATTATGATTGTTTGTTAAATGCGTCGCTTTAAAGACCTGGTCAGGCATGGTGGTTAATAATGCAAGGGATAGGAATCTCCTCCTGCTGACTTGAATGATGCATCAGTATGAAGTGTTAAGAATGGGGATACTTATGACAGAAAGTATACTTTCGTATTCATTGCGGATCATATTTATTGCCGCAATTGTTCTTCCCCCGGGTTTTGTTCAAACTGAAGCGAGTAAAGTGGAGGAATCACGGAAAATGGCTGAAAAAATTGTAGTCAATGAAGTGTTTGAAAGGTTGCGTGAACATGAATTTCATCCCGTAGACAAACGTAGCTTTACGGTAGACCGGACTCTGCAAACGCATGGCATCTCGGATATGTACGATCCGGACTGGCGGGTGCGCGTGTTGGCTATTCGCGATCTGGTGCGGGTCGGAGAACCCGCGATACCGCACATAGTGGATGGTTTGGAGGATGAGGATGTACAGGTTCGGTACGCGAGTGCTACAGCGCTTGGCATCCTGCGCGCAACGGACGCCGTCGATGCTCTGAAACGGACAGCGCGAAAGGATGAGGATCCACTCGTCCGTTCGCCAGCCGTCGTGGCTCTAGGCCATATAGAGGCTGATGAAGCGTTGGGACTGTTGCTAGAACTCAGTGAGGACGACTCGTCCGTCGATGTGCGGCATCAAGCGAAACTGTCTGCTGACCAGATCGAAAAGCGAATGGGGGCCACTCCGGAACTGGCGGCGGCATGGCGGGCCCTGGACCAGGAAGACTTCGGACGTGTGTATCCGGGCGATCCCCCGCCGGATTTCGCACTCCCTGATACAGAAGGCAACACGTGGCGATTAAGCGAAAAACAGAACGATCAATGGACCCTTCTGATCTGGGTCTTTGCCGATTGGTGCCCCGTATGCCACGGTGAATTTCAGGAGCTGATGGAGTTCAGGGATCGGATTGAGGCCCTTGATGTGACGGTTGCCACCATTGAATGTCATGATCTGTACAGAAGCCGCGTCATGGTTGGACAGGAGTTAGACCCCGAGTATCGGTTTGCGGATGAATCCTTCCACGAACAGTACCGCGAATCGATTTGGTGGCCGCATCTCATGGACCGTGCCGGGTTGGTAGGGGTGCAATATGGGATCGATCCTATGGCCTATTCCGTGCACGCGGAATATATCAACCGTCCGGCCACAGTCATAATTGATCCTGACGGCATCGTGCGCCTCGCATACTTCGGCACCTATTGGGGCGATCGGCCTTCCATCGAGGAAGCGCTCGATATGATCGAACACGAATCCTTCGAGTATACGCATCCGCAACGCTTGTCCGCCGATTAAGGGCCAAGGTGCGGGGGCTTCACCCGAAATGGTGGGACGATATCCATTTTCACCTTCACGGGAATATATTAGCGATCTCATGCATCTCTTATTATATGCCGATTGGGGCATACATCATGAAAGAGCAGCAAATGAGTGAAAAGGATGCTTGGGTGCACATGTTGAAGGCGTTGGCGGATGATACGCGTCTCCGTATTCTCAAGCGGATTCTGGATGGAACTAGCGTAGTTAACGATCTTGCGCGTTCCTTGCGATTATCCCAGTACAACGTATCGAAACATCTGAAAGTGCTGCGCTCGGCTGGCATCGTGGATTATAGGAAGAAGGGTCCGTTGCACGAATATTTCGTCGCGCCCTCCTTGACGAAGAGAGTTGCGAAGAATGGTCAAGTGCTGGACTTCGGGTGTTGCGTATTCCATTTCGACCGGCTTCCCTCCAACGAAAGATAAGGATAGATAGATGGTAAGTAGAATAGTTGTCATGTCGGGGTTGCTGGTTAGTATTGGATTGTGGACGGGTTGCGGGCGCACAGATTCGGAGTCTACGCGCATTGTCGTTACCGGATCCAGTACAGTCGCTCCCATGCTCGGCGATATGGCCCGGCACTACGAGTCCCTGCATCGCGGCGTTCGTGTGGATGTGCAGACGGGCGGGTCGTCGCGCGGCATTGCAGACACCAGGCGCGGGCTGGCCGATATCGGGATGGTGTCCCGCGCCCCTTATGAAGACGAAGACGACCTATTATGGCACCAAAATGCCCGAGACGGGATTGCCATGATTGTGCACACCGATAACCCGATCAGGGAAATCGATACAGACACCGTGCGCGCCATCTTTCGCAAAGAGATTAGGCGCTGGTCCGAGCTGGACGGACAGGACAAACCCATCACAGTGATCAGCAAGGCGGATGGCCGGTCCACCCTCGAATTATTCTTGGCGTATACCGGCCTGGAAAGCGCGGAGATTCGGGCTGACACCGTGATTGGCGACAATGAACACGGGATTACAGCAGTGATAGGAGATCCAAATGCCATTACCTACGTTTCCATTGGAACAGCGGAGTATTCGGTAAACGAGGGGAGGCCATTGCGGCTCCTCCCCTTGGACGGCATTTCTGCCACCACGTCGCGGGTGCGAGCCGGGGATTATCCGCTGTCTCGTCCGCTGCATCTAGTCACCCGTCCGGATCCGTCCGAGGAAGTTCTGCGCTTTATCGAGTTCACCCAATCGGCCGAGGCCGCATCTATTGTGGAGGCGCATTATTTTATACCGCTTTCAGATTGATCGCTTCGTACGCGTGCCTTTGTTCGTCGCTTTGGCGGTTTCGGCCGCTTTGGTGTTGTTGATCGTCTGTTTTCTGGTCCTCGAATCGACCGACGCATTGCGTGCGATCGGGCCATGGCGTTTTGTATCGGACGCGTCCTGGCATCCGACGCGATTCGCTGACACGGGACAGTTCAATC
>SLRP01000142.1 GCA_007130845.1 Kiritimatiellia bacterium
TAGCATCTCGCTGGGTTGACGGGGCGGTTGTTGAACCTCCGCAGCCGCTGAAACGCAGAATTGCTTCCCGCGTTTTCAATAAACTGGTGCGTTTGTTGTTTCAAATTGATATAAACGATACGCAATGTGGAGCCAAATTGATCCGGGGGGACGCGCTCCGGTCGGTTCTACCCAGTCTGGGATTGACGCGATGGGCCTTCGACGTCGATCTGCTTTTCCAGCTCCGTCGTTCAGGTTGCCGTATTGCCGAGATTCCCACCGTTTGGAGAGATGTCGGAGGGTCGCAACTGAAGATAATAAGGACATCAGTGGAAATGTTTCTGGCTATATGCCGATTACGCCTTCTGTATTCGCCCCTGAGCTGGGTCGTAACTGTTTATGACCGTACACTGGGACGGATTGTGCATAAAGATCTGCAACCATAATGAATATTGGATGGGATACCGTGTGTGAAGGGTATGGCCTTATGCCGCGGCCATTATCAAGCCGGCTTGCATTTTTAATGAGTGCGGCTGAAACGTCATTTTCCGTTTAAATTCAACGCATATTATAGATAATATTGACTATTCAGGCATGGGCACATAGTCATTCTTTGAAGGGAGAACCGTATGAGAGTTGCGATTATAGGGGCCGGGTCACAGTGCAGGCGGCGGGCGCCTGTCGTCAGGGAGTGGCCCGGATCGGAGCTGGCCTGTATTGCCAGTCACAGATTTGAGGATGCGAAATCCATGGCTTCGCAATTCGGGTGCGAACCTGTTGCCACATGGATAGACGCGGTTACGAGAAGGGACGTGGATATTGTTCTGGTTTGCACGCCGCCTTACGCACATGCCGAAATATGCGTCATGGCTCTGCGGGAAGGCAAGCATGTGCTGTGTGAAAAACCCATGTGTCGAACCGAGGCGGAAGCTGAAGAAATGGTGAGAGTCGCGCTTGAGACCGGCCGAATATTGAAGTGCGGCTTCAACCTGCGGCATCATCCGGCTATTTCGGAGGCCAAGCGTATCGTGATAGAGGGCGGTATCGGCCGCGTTATGTTCGCCAGGTGCAAGCATGGGACCGGCTGGGTCAAGGCTAATGAAAATGGGTGGCGATCGGATCCCAATCGAGCGGCTGGAGGGTGGTTTATCGAACATGGAATACATGCCATAGACCTTTTCAGGTGGTTCATGGGGGATGTAGCGGAAGTCGGCTGCATGACGGGCTCGCAGTATAATCAGGACAGATCACTAGACGACAACGGAATGGCGCTGTTCCGCATGCAATCAGGCGCCATTGCCAGTCTCCATACGAGCATGACACAATGGAAGCCGGTATTTAACCTGGAGATATTCGGGGACGAGGGATACGTGATAGTTGACGGGCTAGGCACATGTTACGGAACGGAAAAACTTGTTTTCGGCAAACGCGATTTCAAGGGTCCTCCAAGCCATCAGGTCACGGAATATCGCGAAGATGACCTGTCATGGAGAGATGAATGGAAGGAATTCATGCTTGCCATAGAAGAAATACGGGAGCCTGTCGGCAATGGGGAAGATGGACTGGCTTCTATACGGATCGCGTTGAAGGCTTATGAAGCAGAAAGGCTTGGCCGAACGCTGCCGATGTAAAGTTTCATGATAATGTTACACGCTGCGCACATCCGGAGACCAAACGTTGACCAGGATTATACAGGGACATTGTTTTTTCCGCATAATCACGCCCAGAATCCTCCTTCCTGCGAGGTATCCGGATCTGTATTCCTGTGAATGGGCAATCCTCCATGCCGACCTACACTGTAAACAGCTATCAGGAAGGTCTTTTCAGACACAGCGTCACATTGCTGATTGCCGCACAGACCGGAAACTTGTGTAATCTGCTGTTTCAGGTATTGATGATGCGGCGGCTCAGTGTGGCGGAATACGGTGTTCTTGCTTCAATGCTTAGCCTTGTGCTGGTGGTGGCCACTCCGCTTGAGGCATTGCGAACGGCCGCCGCGCATCAGACAGCCATGTTGATCAGGGCCGGACATGGGGGGGATTCAATATTACTGTTATTGAAACGCTGGGCTGCAACTCTCCTGATCGCGGCATTATTGATCTTTACTGGTGGATCACTGATCAGCCCCGCCGTTGCCGCGTTTTTTCACTTGCCGGATGTTATCCCCGTATTGTTGACCGCATTGATAATGGCCGTCAGTCTGTTCAATCCGCTGTTTACCGGCGCCTTACAGGGGGCGCAGTCATTCATATGGATGGCCGTTCAGGGACAGGCATGGTTTATAATAAGGTTCGCTGTGGCGATTTTTCTGGTTGTTTATGTCGGGCAAACGGCTGTTAACGGCCTGATTGCTCATGTGCTGGGAATTTCCGGAAGCATTGCGCTCGGAATTTATGCACTGCATTACATTCCGGGCATGAAAGGAAAACTTGAGCGCCCGGATCCGGCAGGATGGAACTATTTTCTTATGTCCCTGATTGCGCTCTCGGGATATGCCGTAATAATGAACGCTGATATTCCCATGGTGAAACGGTTTTTTGAACCAGACGAGGCCGGTATCTTCGCTCGGGCCGCAACTATCGGAAGAAGCGTCATATTTCTAACCATCCCGGTTGCCGCAGCGATGTTTCCCAAGGTTGTTTCATCCGGCATATCGACCATGGGGGATCGGAGAATCCTTGTCAGGGCCTTGCTTTATACCTCATGTCTGATTGTGGTGTTTGCCGCACTATGCACCATTGCCGCCGCTCCTATATGGTATTTATTTACCGGAGAACATGCTTCAGCTGAAGTCATTACACTGGTGCGCTGGATGGTATGGTCGATGGCGCCTTTGGGCATGACATTCGTAATGCTAAACTATGAAATGGCGCAACGCAGATTCCTTGCCCCGTCTTTCATGGTCGTCCTGGCCGTCATTTACGTGTCAGGGGTTTCCCTCTGGCATGAAACCTATGCACAGGTGCTGACCATATTGACCGCGGCAACCGTGTCCTCCATGATCGTTATGGGCGTAGCGTCCTTTTCCGGGTCATCCCGGAGGTGAGTTGCGGTGCCTGAAAATCCTGTACTGGATTATTTTTCTGATGACGGTGCATGCCAGCAGGGGGGCATACGCCAGAAGCAGTATGGCCCGCCGTAAAACTCCGATTGGCGGATTCTTGTTCAATCCCTGTTTAATGGCAGCGCCCAGAAGATAATTCAAATCATATTCGTGGTTGTGCACGACATTGATGGGCATGAAGGCAAGGTCATACTTAACGGCAATGCGATTCTTCAATTCCAAATCCTCACCCGCCGGGACCTTGAAGTTTTCGTCAAAATATCCGGTTTCTCTCAGTACGCGCTTTCTATACATCATGTTGCTCGTGAATCCGCTTGGGAAATCCCGTCCGATCCGCGTCCCTTTCCCGGGTATTCCCAGCAGTTTGTCCTTGAATCTTTCGAATCTGGAGATCCAGTTGTCGGTAATACCTGTCAAACCTCCTCCAACTCCGGCCACACCGGGATTCCTATCCAGAAAATCAGCAAATTCATTTATCAGGTGTTTTGGAGGAAGACAGTCGTCGTCTGTGAAATACAGATATTCTCCGCGGGAATGTTTGATTCCCATGTTGCGCGCTGCAGCCGGGCCAAGGTTTGACGGTGTGCGCATGTAGCGCAGTTCAATGTTGTCAATTTCCGCAGATGTAATAGATTTTCCTGTCCCGTCGGTGGAACCGTCGTCGACGACTATCAGCTCAATGCACCTGGCACCGTATTGGGAGTTGTCAATCCGGCGCAGTGTATCGATGAGCTTCTGTTTCCGGTTGTATGTCGGAATGATTACACTCACATCAATGCCGGCATTGTTGTCAACATTCATCCGGTTACGCTCAATACATGATCTGTGATGATATTGGACGGTTTGCAGTTTAGGGGATTCGTCGTTCTGCGGTGTGACGTATACTCGTTCAGAAATTGTCTGATCACTGATTCTGAAAAACGCGAGAGAACGGCGGTTTCGCCTAATCCCTCGGTCCTTTCAGTGACCATCCTTAGAATGATACAGGGTTTATTCAGGAGATAGGTCTCCTCCTGGAGAGATCCCCCGTCAGTAGCCACGAATTCGGAGTTGGATACCAGATGAATGAAGTCATGATACATCTGATGTTTAATGACTGTTATATTAGGATTTGCGGTGATCTCATTCCAGTATCCAGATCGTTTCAGGCGATCGCTGGTCTTGTCTGAAGCCACAAATACGGTTTTCATACCGTCCGAGATGATGCGGATCAGCCTCAAGGCCCTTTTGAGGTTTTTTCTGATGTAGAGTGTTTCTTTTCTATGAAGCATGAGAACGGCATATGGCTGTGGGGGTACCGATACTGTTGGAGTGATCTCCCGGGCAAGGGCGACAGTCTCCATGATAGTATTGTGGCGCGTATCGATTATTTCACCCTTTAGTCCGGCTTCCCCGGCATTCTGGACCGCACTGCTGCCGGGTACATAAAGGTAATCCGAGCAACGGTCGGAAACGCGGCGTATGAATTCCTCCGGGAATGGGTCGAATAAATTATTACTGCGCAATCCGGCTTCCAAATGGCCAAGCCGGCAGCCTGAAAGCCTGGCCGTCATGGTTCCCAGCAGTGTGCTTTCCGTGTCGCCGTGAACAAGGATTAAATCGTTCCTGCCGAACAGATTTCGGAGGCGTGTCTTCCAAGCGGTGCTGATAAGCCATCCGACAGCCTCGGAAACCTTTTTAAGATTATGATTTCTTTGTGTAAGGAATATGTCGGGTGTTTTCAGATTAAACGTTTCAATGATATCCCTGCTGTATTCAGTATGTTGTCCGGTATGCACAAAATAATAGGGCATTTCTCGAAGGTCGAAGCTTTTCAGGACCGGCGTCATTTTCAACATTTCAGCCTGTGTGCCGATCCATACAACAATTCTCATTTAACAGCAAGCTCCCGAAAAATGCGGATAATACGCCCTATGCCCGGCGCGCGGCAAGGACTGATTGGTAGTCATGGACGCTTGAGCCATGCATGCTTGATGCAAGGTTGTTTCGAACTTATTATCTGATGCCATGAAGAAAACCCTGATACAGCATGGATTGCCGTTGGGACTTTTTTTATTACTTGTACTGGCGCTGTACGGCAATGGCGTGTACGGCGGGTATGCCCTTCAGGGAATCGACGCCAATTACAGCTGGAGACAATTACTACAGTGGAACATTGAGAGCGGAGCAACAGGCTGGTGGAACCCATATGTTTGGATGGGCATGGGGCAGGGGATGGGTATCAACACCGTGTTTTTCTTTCTTGCACTGCTACCGATGCGGCTGGAGATGGCGGCCGGGTACATTACAATGATTTTTCTCGGCATGACCTTCATGCATCTATTCCTGCGCAGTCTGAATATCGGTGTGTGTGGGTCGGTATTCGGCGCAATTGCTTTCGGGTTGGCACCCCATTTCATCACACTTACTTATCCCGCCCACTGGGACGCGGTCCACACTGTCGGCCTCATACCGATGCTTTTCTATTTTCTTCAAGCCGGCATGTATCGCGATGGATCAAGTTCGCGAGCATGGATTTGCATTCCGGTGGCAGGAGCAGTGTGGGGACTGCTCATGAACGCGGAGGTTCAGCGCGGATTGTATATCTCGGTGATGGCCGTCGCATATGCCCTGTTTCTGATTTTCAGGAGGCCGCCCGGGTCGCCTCATTCCAATCGTCAGCGAGCGGATGGATTCATCAGGCTTGCCGCGGCAGTATTGGTCATGCTCATGGCATTTTCATGGAACGCCCGGATTCAATTTGAAAGCGAATTGGTTGCCGGAGCCCCAGGAGAAATGGAGCATGAGGGCGTTGACGCCGGGGAAGAACGCTGGGCATTCGCGACAAGCTGGTCTTTTCACCCGAAGGAATTGTTCGACAGCCTCGCGCCGGGATATCACGGCAAAATATCCGGAGATCCTGTTGCCCCGTACTGGGGCGAACGTCCGGTGGCTCACAGCAACGACGGATTAGGTTTTTTTGCAGCGGTATTCGGGTTGGCAGCCATGGTTCTGCTGTTCAGGGGATCATGGCAGGTTCGATTCTTTACAATCGCTGCGGTACTGTCCACGCTCCTGGCTTTCGGGGAGTATTGGCCGGGCCGCCCCTTGTTTGCGTTGTGGTATCAATTGCCGATGATGGACAAGATGAGAGCACCGGTTAAATTTCTCTGTGTGACGTCTTTTGCCATGGCGATCCTTTCCGCATACGGGTTTCAAAGCCTTTTGAATTCGATGCGATTGAAAAGCCGTGCTGAGTTGAGAAAATGGTGCTTATATTTCGGAGCATTGGCATTTGCCGGCGTTATCGCCTTTCTCTTCACAGTGTTTAACGCTTCCACCTTGCAGTCGGTAATATACGACAGGACAGGACACCCGTTGCTTGCGGACAACGCTTACGCAACGGCGATTCAAGCCACGCTGTGGATGTCCGGTTTGTCAGTCTCGGCATTCCTTCTGACCCTGTTATCGGGTTCCCGGCTTTTCGGAAGACAATGCGCCCGAATCTCCGGCTCAGGATTCATTGCTGTCCTGATAATCAGTCTTCTGTATTTGAACGGATTCTATATAGATCGCACATGGTTTGAGCCCGACAAATTCTATGAAGTTGACCCTGTAACCGCTTTTCTGAAGGAGGACAATGAATCCATGGGTAGAGTCGCCGCTTCTCTCAAGTTCGGGCAGTATGGCCGTCCGGTTCCATTGCCTTTAATGTCGGAATACGATGAATTTGTGACTCATTTGTCAATATACCATCAAATACCGACAATTGAAAATACTCCCCAGTCCCGTATCGCATATGATTATATGGATTATTTCGGGACATTGCTTGATCCGCCTCCTCAACTCCGGAGTTTGGATCAGCTTGTTCATTCCCTGCTGGACTCGAACATTCCTTTCTGGAGACTGAGCGGAGTAAAATACCTTTTGACCGATGGATATCTGTACGGTGCGGGTCGGCAACCTATTCCGGTTATCGATGCTTTACAGCGGCACCAGGGTTTGATCCACAGATATTCCGGCGATTTCAGAGGGCGTACTCATGCCATATTCGAAATTCAAGGCGCCTTGCCCCAGTTTGGGGTTTTCCCCGGCGTTCATGCTGTAACGGATCGAGGCTCAATGCTCGAAGCAATACGTTCTGTCAATTTCAACCCGCTGGAAACAGTCATTTTAGCCGAGGATGATGCCGAAGGCCTCATTGAAGGTCGGGAGGGCCTTCAGCCAGTTCAAATCGATCTTTTCAGACCCGGTCTAGTGAAGGTATCCGTAGAGGTTGACTCTGAATCCGTACTGTTATGGAATTCACTTTTCGATTCAAGCTGGGAAGCAGTGATAGACGGCAGATCTGCGGAAATATTTCCTGTTAATTATATCATGTCCGGAGTTCGCGTATCCCCGGAGGACCGGGAGGTTAAGTTTAAATATATTCCTTCATCTCCGTTGCGAACACTGTCATACGCAACGGTCTTGATCGGGTTGATGATGCTGCCTCTGGCAGTTTGGGCTTCACGGGCCAATACGACGGATAATTAACCCGGGTTAATGTGCTTAATACCTGCCGGGGCATCCAACAGATTGGGGCCGGGCGCTAATTTGATCCAGATGACGAGTTTTCCGTCTGCAGTATGATCCGGCTTCCTGCCGGGCTGAAACGCAAAGGTATTTCCATTACGGGAGCAAGCGCAGACCGGATGTACCGCTGATGTTCCGGTTCAGCATAAAGTACAAGTAATAGGCATTTCCCGGCGACAACAGGTTTTCCTCCTACTGCCCCGGATTCGACAGCCCTTTCGTAGATATCATGCAGTGTGTATGCTGAAAAGCCGTCTGAAATGGTTTTCCCGCGGCGCCATGACTCGGTAAGCAGTTGTCCCCAATCTTCAAGGAGTGTATCTGATTCAAGGATGTTTTGTGCCTTGTCAACCATCCTGAGCATGTCCTTGAGTTCATCAGTGTCTGGCCGGGTATCCGATGTCCTGTTCAGATGTGTCAGGCCGGATGATAATGCATCGCCTACATGAAACATGAGCAATCTTGATTCCAGTTGGCGCAAACGTTCCGGGGATACGTTCAATCTGTTTACTTCAACTATTTGTTTTCCGGAGAAATCCAACCGCATGAATCCCCCGTAAGCGGCGGCGTACGGCTCTGAGTATCCAGTAGGTCTTTCAGTCTGCTTATCTCCAATAATTACCGATTCCCTGGCAAGTTCTTCAGGGTTGACGACATCGCCTCGATAGGCGTGCAATGCGTGAAGCAGTCCCACCGTGAAGTGTGCTGACATTCCCATATCCGATGCGTGGGGAATGTCCGAGATATCAGAAATATTGAGTCCATTTCGTATCCTCAGATATTCAAGGCAATCCCGGATGAGCGGGTGTCGGAATTCAAGCGGTGACTCAACGTGTTCCGTCCGTTCGTAATTGGCCCTGAATTTATAGTGGAATAACGGCGGGACTTCATGGATGGAGTGAAAGCAGTATCTGTCTATGGAGGTCAGCAGGGTGGACCCTCCATATTCAGAGTAGAACTCAGGATGATCCGTGCCGTCACCGAAGAATACGATATTATAAGGTGTTTGAGAGATAATCATGAACTTCGGGGCGTAGGATATTGTCCGGGTGCGATTCTCCTGTTCAATGGCTTATGTGGGTTTTGATTCGTCATGTGGCACAGGAGAATAATTCTCATACCGGAGAAGTGTCAATACCGTCAAAGTTTGACATATGCGTTATTTATGATATTTATGATGGTTTTCGGATAACAATTTACTGAAGAGGGAGCGGAGTATCATGACCATGCATCGCAGTTTGAAGGCGGCGAACAAGATCAAGACGAAGCGCAACGTGCTCAAGCGGTATGAGCGCATTGACGTACTTCGAAGCCGCGGCAAATGGAAAGAGGGGGACCGTGCAATTGGACTCCCCAAGATCAAGCCCGCCGAGTAACGTACGCCTGCAGAAATTCCTGGCTGAATGCGGGGTGGGATCCAGGCGATCCTGCGAACATCTGATCACGGCAGGGCATGTGTCCGTCGATGGAAGGCCTGTTTTGACGCTGGGTGCGAAGGTAGATCCGGCACGTCAAAGTGTAGCCGTTAAAGGCAGGCCTGTCAGCCCCGGAAAGAAGGTATATATACTCCTGAACAAGCCGAAAGGGGTATTGTGCACATCCAGCGATCCTCGCCGGCGCGTTACCTTCAAGGATATCCTTCCGGAACTGCCGCAAAGGGTGTTTACCGTCGGGCGGCTGGATCGTGACAGTGAGGGACTGATCCTTGTTACAAATGACGGCCTTTTGGCTCAACGGTTGAGCCATCCCCGTTATGGCGCCAGGAAGACATATCACGTCATGGTTGAAAGTCCGTTGAAGCCCGGGGATGAACGGCGGATGCTGCGCGGGATAGTTTCCGGCGGGGAACGGCTTCAGGTTCTGAATGTAAAGCGGCTCAAGCCTGGAACATCATGCTCGATATATGAGATTGTGCTGGGGGAAGGCAGGAACCGGCATATTCGCAGGATATTTGAATCTCTTGGACGCGATGTTCGCAGTCTTCGGCGTGTTGCAATAGGCCCGCTATCTGCAGGATCACTCAAGCCGGGTGATTTCCGGCTGTTAAAGGCATCGGAATTGACGAGATTGAAAGAGTATGCCGGGTTGATCGAGTAGGGATGTTACGTTGAAGCCTTTCCCGAAAGCGCAGCGTCATAGATGTTCTTGAGTGTTTCTTTGATGGGGATCCTGGGTTCCCATCCCGTGTCACGCCGAATCTTCTCTATGGAAAGTAATGGAGGGCGGTCCGCAGGCCTGTATAAATCCTGGTCTGTTTCAATGCGGGGCTGGAGTCCAGCATGTTCAGACAGGATCTCCAGGATATCGCTGATGCGCACCAATTTTCCTGAAGCAATATTGTATGCGTGACCAGAAGAGCCAAGCTCAATAATCATCCGGTACGCACGCGCTACATCACGCACATCCAGAAAATCGCGTTTCGAATCGAGGTTGCCGACGCGTACTACAGGTTCCCTGAGACCGTGTGCGATTTCCGCAAGCTGTTCCGCAAAGGCCGTGGCTACAAACCGGCTGGATTGGCCCTGCCCGATATGATTCTGTGGCCGGGCAGTCATTACATGCATGCCGTATTGTCCGGCATATAGCAGGGTTGCAAGGTCCGCCGCCATTTTGGAGACCGCGTAAAGATTTGATGGCCTCATGGCGTCATCCTCTTCAAGGGGCTTACCTTGTGATTCCCGCCCGTATACCTCGGAGGATGTAACTGTAAGTATGCGGGATTCCGGCCGTGTTTTGCGGAATGCCTCCAGAACATTCAATGTTCCGTTGAGATTGACTGACATGACCAGAGCAGGATCCGACCAACCCGTTGGAACAAAGGCTATGCCGCCGAGATGAATGCAGCAATCCGGGTTTTCGCGCTCAACCGTTTCAGTAATGAAGGAGGCATCGCGCAGGTCGCCGATGTACTCGGGCTCCGATCCGCCGTGTTCGGATTTTCTGCTGTCCAGTCGCACCGGATCGTGACCAGCGGACCTGAGTTCATCAATGACATGCCTGCCGGCAAATCCCGACGAACCTGTTACAAGAATACGCATCTATCACCCTCTGAAGGAATTCCATCGGTCAAGGTCGGCTTCGACCATGCGCCTTACCAGCTCTTCGAAGCTGATTTCAGGTTCCCAGCCCAATTGTTTTTTTGCCTTTGCAGCGTCGCCTATCAAATGATCAACTTCTGCCGGTCGGATGAAGCGTGGATCCTGAACCACGTATTCCTCCCAGTCCAACCCGACACAATCAAATGATGCTTTAAGAAACTGCCGGACCGAGTGGCTTTTGCCCGTTGCTATTACATAATCTTCTGGGTTGTCCTGTTGCAGCATCATCCACATGGCCTTGACATAATCCCCGGCATATCCCCAGTCCCGTTCCGACTCCAGGTTGCCAAGGCGAAGCTCCCTGCTCAATCCCAGTTTTATCCTGGCCACGCCGTCTGTAATCTTCCGTGTCACGAATTCCTTCCCCCTTCTGGGGCTTTCATGATTGAAGAGAATGCCGGACACGGCGAACATGTCATAACTTTCGCGGTAATTAACCGTTATGTAATGCCCGTACACTTTCGAGACGGCATAGGGGCTGCGAGGGTGGAAGGGTGTCAGTTCGGTCTGTGGAACTTCCCTTACCTTTCCAAACATTTCACTGCTTGATGCCTGATAAAACTTTGACTTCAGGCATATGTGTCTTGCGGCTTCCAGGAGACGGGTCACACCTATAGCCGTGAACTCGCCGGTCAGCACCGGCTGGCTCCAAGACGTGGGGACAAATGACATTGCCGCTAGATTGTATATTTCATCCGGTTGAATGGATTCCAGTGTCTTAATCAGGGATAGTTCGTCCAAAAGATCCGCCTGAACAAGTTCAACGTCATCCTTGATATGGTTGATGCGCTC
Organism: Kiritimatiellia bacterium; assembly: GCA_007130845.1. Taxonomy (GTDB): domain Bacteria; phylum Verrucomicrobiota; class Kiritimatiellia; order SLAD01; family SLAD01; genus SLRP01. The sequence continues at coordinate 11,488 of SLRP01000142.1, forward strand.
GAAATTCTCGGTACTGGAACGCCTGACCATTCCGTACACCTTGTATCCCTTCTCAAGGAGCCATTCCGCCAGATATGAACCGTCTTGTCCCGTAATTCCTGTTATTAATGCTTTCATCAAGTGGTCCTTTCATGTGTTTCGTTATAACCGAAAAATGGTCACTTTCCTTTACCCCACACTTCGTTAATGTACCGGTGGCCCCGCTGAATGTCCTCGCGGGTTGTTTCTGGCGTGGGCTCAATGACCCGGACAATATTCAACGTACCGAATCGTTTAAGGCGTGGAAATTCGATCTTTCCTTCGGAAGGCATAAGATGGTCCTGTCTTGGTGGCATGACATCGTGAATATGCATTCCGGCCATGTCCGAGTGCAGGCGTTCCAGCCAGCGTTCATGATTGATCAATCCCAGGTTTTCTCTGATCTGGGCATGTCCTATATCGTGCCAGTACTTGATATGTTGGGATGAGAAATCCCTGATAATTTGTTCCATTTCAGTTTCTACGGGAATTGCCTCCCAATCGGGCAGGTTTTCCATGGCAAGAACCATGTTGTTTTCAATGAGAACCGGAAGAAGCTGTTCGAGCCCCTGGTAAAGGTATTGAAGCTGCCTCCTGCTTTTCTTCTCCCGTGTGCTGAGGAGTTTGAGTTTGGTTTTCTCATATTCGGGAGTGAAGCGCTGTCCCTGCTCGCACAAGTCGACGAGGCTCCTCGAATAACGGGGCATTCTGACATTTCCGCAGTGCGTCACAACGATCCGCGCTCCTATCCCGGCGGCAAAACGGATGGTCCTGCTGGTATGCTTGACTGCAAGCTCCCGTACGCGGCTGTCCGGATCAGCAAGGGTGAATATTTCCGGGTGTCCTCTCTGGGTAACGATGGGGACAGGGCAGTAGTTATGCACGCTTTCCACATTAACCTCATTGCGCCGGACCATCTCCTGCACTCCAGGAACAAGATCAAGGCTGGTATCGTAACCGAGTTCAACGCGGTCGAAACCCGTTTCCAGAATCTCCTCTATCATGTCTTCGCCGCGCGTGTGCCGTTCCGCATTCCAGCGCGTCGTAAGGGCAATGTGAAATTTCTCCATTAATCCCCGCAAAAAAGTTAGAACGGCCCGCTTCCGTCGGGAGGGTCGCGGACTGAATGCCGTTCATGTGTGCCGGGGTCAGTATTGAATGCGCGTGCGTGCGCGGGCCGCCTTACGGCGCCGTTTAATGCTGGGCTTATCGTAATGACGATGTGCCCGAACATCGCGCATGACGCCTTCCTTGTCAAGTTTTTTCTTGAGTCGGCGCAGTGCCTTGTCTACCGATTCGCCTCGTCTAACCTTAACGTCTGCCACAGTGGATTTTCACTCCCTTCTATGATACGGATATATGCTCGAATACGAAATAATGCATGTGGTGGCGGACGTTAAACGAAGAGCCGCTGTATGTCAATCAGCTTAATGAATCCTGAAATATACATCTGCCATGTCGATGCTTAAAATTGATCGCGGTTGGGGGTGTGCGTGTTTCCGTTCACGGGTATCCAGCACATCACCATATTTTGATAAAATGCTGATATCACGGCCGGCCGATGGAATGATAAGTGATCCCGTGACTGCGCACCGTGTCCGGATCGTACATATTTCTTCCATCAATTATAACCGGTGTTTTCATTGACTTGCCTAGTTTTCCCAGGTCAATGTTGGATACTTCCGGCCAATCCGTAAGAATCAGCGCCATGTCAGCGTCCTTGACGCAATCCATCAGGTCACTGCGATAGTCCAGATCCGGATAAAGTTCCCTGAACTTGCCCTCTGCAATCGGATCCCACAGCCTGAGATCTGCTCCCGCTTCCAGAAGTTGAGGAACGAAATAAAGGGAAGGAGCTTCCCTTATGTCGTCGGTGCCGGGTTTGAACGCAAGTCCCAGAATGGCTATCTTCTTGTTCTGGATAACCCAGAGTTCATGTTGAATCTTCTGCATCAGGTGTTCACGTTGCCCGTGGTTGATTTTCTGAACTTCACGCAGCAATTTGAAATCGTATCCGATCTGATCTGACAGATGCACAAAAGCATCTACATCCTTTGGGAAGCAGGATCCGCCGTATCCCACTCCGGCGTTGAGAAAACGGTGCCCGATACGGTGGTCCAGACCCATGCCGTGGGCGACCTGTTCGACATCGGCTCCTGCCAGTTCGCACACCCTGCTTACCGCATTTATGAATGAGATCTTGGTAGCAAGAAAAGAGTTGGATGCGTGCTTGGTCAACTCTGCGCTGGCTATGTTCATTTCAAGCAGTTCACATCCCGTCTTTTCAACTATCGGATTGTAGATTTCCCGCAACAGCGTGGACGCGCGTTCGCTCTCCACGCCGATTACAATCCGGTCAGGATGAAAAGCATCCTTCAATGCCGTTCCTTCACGCAGGAACTCCGGATTTGAAGCCACATCGAAGGGGACATCCTCTCTGAGATATTTTGTTACTGTGCGTTTTAGTTGTTCTCCGGTGTTTACCGGAACCGTGCTCTTCTCAACAAGAAGCCGGTAGGAGGTCATGTGTTCAGCCACGTATCGTCCGACCTGTTCCACATAGGAGAGGTTTGCCTGGCCTCGATACCCTGGGGGGGTGCCCACTGCTATGAAAATTACCTCCGCGAAGTCGGTGCCTTCGTTTATCGAGGTGGTAAATTGAATACGTCCCGCTTCAACGTTCTTCCTTACCAGATCTTCCAGCCCCTCTTCGTAGATCGGCATTTTTAATTTCTCAAGCATTTCGATCTTGCGCGTGTCGTTGTCTACACACATCACGTTATGCCCCAGTTCCGCGAAACATGTCCCGGTAACCAGGCCTACATAACCGGTTCCAACAATTGATATATTCATAGATTTAATAGCTCCTGTCCGATTTTGGTGCATGATGGGCCTTTGCACGGAGTCACAATCGCAATCCCGAATTCAATATCAGGAGCGTCTGCGAATCCATCATGGCATCAGAAGAGCGGCATGTTAATTGGTCCTGCCGGGCATTGCAACCCTTGATCATTGGAGTGTTGCAATAAAGCCGCTGCCGGGAGATTACCCGTTATACTCTCTGTCTTGCGGGTTATCTGTCTGTGCGCCTGCAACCCTTCTCAGAATTACCAGTGTGATGTCGTCGTTTTGCGGGGTGTTGTTTGCAAAATCCCTCACATCCTTGATTATTCTTCCATATAATTCGGATACAGGGAGGTGTGATTCTTTCCTTACCAGAGATTCAAGCCGTTCGTATCCATATTCCTCCTGTTTTTCATTCTGCGCCTCGGTAATCCCGTCGGTGTAGAGGAGTACAGTGTCGTTTTCCTGCAGACGGCAGGACGATTCCTCTATCAGCCTTTCGAAATCCTCGACTTCCAGAAGGCCTATTGCCGCCCCTTTCGGCGATAGATTTTCTATACTTCCGCTGTTATTGCCGTGAATGAGCATGACCGGTTCATGTCCTGCGCGAGCAATCCGTAATTCGTGATTCTCGGGGTTGAGCTGAATGGCGGAAAGAGTGACGAACATATCAGATTCCAGGTCCGCGGAAATGCTGCGGTTGACAAGACGGAGAACCTTTTCGGGTGATGACTCGAATTCGAAATATGTGTGAACCAGAGAGCGCACAATGGTCATGATGAGAGCCGCAGGCATTCCCTTGCCTGATACATCGCCTATCACGACGTGCCAGTTGCGGTTGCTTTTGACATAATCAAAATAATCACCGCCAACCTCATAGGCCGCGGAGCTTCCACCGCAGATATCGTATCCGGCAACCTCGGGAGACTTGCGCGGAAGCATTGATATCTGAACCTCTCTAGCCAATCTCATTTCCTGTTCTATGCGCTTCTGCATATCCAGCTGCTTGTACAGACTGGCATTATCTATTGCGATTGATGCCTGCTGCGCCAGCGTCTGGAGGATAGTCAACCTTTCATCGTCATACGGCGTGCCGTCCCGGGCAGGGCCTATTCGAACCACTCCGACACGGTGCTTTCCCGACAGCATAGGTATCGCCAGCTCACTAACATCAGTTGACTCGCTGGTGATATGTCCGTCCGAGCGGAGAAATACCGCCCAGCGTTCGTGAAATGCCGTCTCGGACAAATTGTCCATCTCCGGCGCCGGCAGGCGTTCGGCCCCGGTCTCCAGCTTAACCTGAAGGCAGTCCTTCCTCGCGTCATACAGATAGATGCGGCACGTGTCCGACTCCGACATCCTTGTGAACATTTCCAGAAGCATATCGTAAAGCCGTTCCATGTCGAGCTGGCTTCCAATCTTGATGGTCCATTCCTGCATACGGTGCATGAATTGGATCCGGGTCGCCAGAGATTCAACCATGTCGTTGAAGGTTCCGGAAAGCTGTCCTATCTCGTCGGTAGTCGTCACCGGAACACGGTGTTCCAGGTTGCCGTGCCGGACCTTGCTGGCCGACCTGGTAAGTTTGCGTATCGGCGAAAGCAATTGACGGGTAAAAGGAATGGACAGGAGTATACCCAGCAGTATGACCACCAGCATCGTCGTGACGGCCCTCAGAAGCATGGCCTTCACCTCATGATGTATGGCTGTGGGAAAGTATATTGCAAGGTAGCCGTGTGTATCCCCTTCAATTGTGAGAGGACCCGTTATATGGATGAAGTCCGCATCGGGATCATAAGAAATACTGTGTGCATCGGGCAGTGTGGAAGGATCAAGTGTTCCTGCGGGCGGCATGTCTTCCGAGGCCCTGAATTCATAAACAATATTGCCCTGGGTGTCATACCACACCAGATGACGCGGACGGTGAGTTACCAGTTCCTCATGCTCTTCTGGCACATGTAGAAATCTATCCCGCAAACCGGTATCTATGATGTCGCGGATCACCTGGTGGTCGTGCGCATGATAGTGGGCTACGAGGTAACTGGAAGTGGCTGTGTAGACCGTAAAGGCCCCGCTCAACTCCAGGTCAAACAGTCTGTTGCGGAATTGATGATAGGTTATGGTAGTGAGAACAATCCCCGTTAAAAGAATAAACAGGGCAACATGGATGCTGATTTTCCTGAAGAACCCGATATGAGAACCGAATCTGCCCGTTCTTGTGCCGCCTGCTTCTTCAATCATTTCAACATGTCTTGTTTCTGAATCCATTCATGCTAGTATACAACTGTTTGTCAAGACAGCCACAATTTCTTCTTGATATGGCTTCAGTGTCTTGATTAGGGTGCGTCCTTTCTATTCAAAACTGTGAGCTGAAAATAAGGAGTCTGAACTATGGCCGTGGAGCCTATATCGGTTGCGGATATCAAGGTGCCGTCTGAAGTTTCAAGGCTTCGCGATCTGGCCTACAATCTGTGGTGGTCGTGGACACCACGGGCACGGCGGCTTTTTGCTTCCATAAACGGGGAGCTGTGGGGGTACTACAGGAATCCTGTCCAGCTTTTGATCAATATCGAGCCTCATCAGTGGGAGCGGTTGATCGGAAACGGGGGTGTCTTCATGTCGGATTACCGCCGTGTACTCCGTGATTTTGACAAATACATGAATGAAGAGACCACCCCGTTCAATGAGCAATATCCGGATTACAAGGGAGGACCGGTTGCCTATTTCAGCACGGAATTCGGCATTCATGAATCCCTTGGAATATATTGCGGAGGCTTGGGTGTGTTGTCCGGAGACCATGCCAAGGCTGCAAGCGACCTTGGACTTCCATTTGTCGGCGTGGGTATCATGTATCGGAAGGGCTATTTCCATCAGTCGATCGATTCAGACGGCCGCCAGCACCATATCTTCTCCGATGTGGATTTCTACAGGCTCCCTGTAAGCCCGATTCAATCAAATACCGGCCGTAACCTGGTTGTTACAATCGATCTGCCGGGCAGGCAGGTATCAGCCCGTGTCTGGCAGTTGAGAGTGGGCAGGGTCAATCTTTACCTGCTTGATACCGATATACTGGAAAACGATCCTGCCGACCGTCCCATCACATCACAATTATATGTGAGGGGCAGGGAGATGCGGCTATGTCAGGAACTGGTGCTGGGAATCGGCGGCGCAAAGGTTATTCACGAACTTGGAGTCAATCCGGCTGTCTGGCATATGAACGAGGGGCATTCAGCTTTTCTAAGCATTGAGAGGATGCGCGAGTATATGGCTTCCGGAATGACCTGGGATGAAGCTCACAGGAAGATTGTGGAATCTACCGTATTTACAACTCATACGCCTGTTCCGGCGGGAAATGAGGTGTTTGATTGCGGACTGGTCGATAAATACATGCAGAATCACGCCAGGAGCATGAGCGTTGATGTCGGCCGTATACTTGATCTCGGAATACCCTATCCGGAAGGCGGGGGACAGCCTTTCAACCTGACGGCTCTTGGGATCCGTATGAGCTCCCGCACCAACGGAGTGAGCAAACTGCACGGAGAAGTAGCCAGCCACATGTGGCACCATCTCATGCCGGGCAAGACGGCTGAAGTCAGGCCTATTGAATATGTTACCAATGGCGTGCACGTGGCCACATGGCTTGGACACGATATACGGACTCTTATCGAAGACGAGCTCGGCAGCGATTGGAGCGACAACCTTGCCAACGCCGAGTTCTGGGCCGCTGTTCGGAATCTTAAAAACGAGGATCTTTGGGAGGCGCATAACAACCAGAAAGACCGCATGATCCGGCTGGTGCGCAATCGATTGCTGGAACAGTTTGCGCGGCATGGA
>SLRP01000099.1 GCA_007130845.1 Kiritimatiellia bacterium
CTGAGTTTCGATCCTGATACTGCGCGGGCATTTCATGATGAAGATCTTGATGTTGACACTGATTTTTGCGCAATGTGCGGGCATGACTGGTGTGCGGTTCGGATCAGCAAGGAAATATCGGAATGGTCATCCGGCAAGGCGGAAGGATATCAGCGTGACCGTATATCCAAATCCCCGGCTCTTACTCACGAGCAGCGTAAGATACTCGAACAGCGCGGCTATCTTGATCCCGATGAAATTCATCGTCTTGCCGACAAGACACGCGGCAAAGTAGGCGCCGATTCAGACAGAAAGGCATCGTGTCACAGTGATAATGCTGATAGCGATTCTGCAAGGGAATATCAGCGTGACGCGCTTTAGTTGCGGGGATAAGATAGATTGATTCCCGGCCGTTAAGGGATGCAATGGCTAATGCCGGATGGTGAAGGTGACTGAATGCATGTGGACCATCATGAAATCAGGCAGTCAGGGTTAAAAGGCTAGTCAATTCTCCTGAATGTAAGGGTGGCGTTGGTGCCTCCGAATCCGAAACTGTTGGAGATTACCGTGTTAAGATGCGTGTTGTCCCTGCGCTCCCGTACGATGTCAAGTCCGTCCGCGCCTGGATCGATGTCTTGAATGTTGGCGGAGGCCGATATGAAGTCGTTTTCCATCATGATCAGGGAGTAGATCGCTTCATTGACGCCTGCCGCGCCAAGGGCGTGCCCGGTAAGTGATTTGGTTGAAGCTATGGGCGGGCAATCGTCTCCAAAAACCTCCCTAATGGCTTCAAGTTCCTTGATGTCACCTACAGGCGTGCTGGTTCCATGTGTATTTATGTAATCGACAGGATCCCTTACTCCATCCATGGCCATTTTCATGCAGCGTAATGCCCCTTCGCCTGAAGGCTGGACCATGTCGGCGCCGTCCGAGGTGGCTCCGTATCCCACCAGTTCTGCATAGATTTTGGCACCTCGCGCCTTTGCGTGTTCCAATTCCTCGAGTACGACTATGCCGCCTCCGCCGGATATGACGAAACCGTCACGATTTATATCGTAAGGGCGGGAAGCCTCCTCGGGTTTGTCATTGTAGCCGGAAGAGAGAGCTCCCATGCCGTCGAACATTACGGAGGTGCCCCAGTGCACTTCCTCGGCTCCGCCTGCGAAAACGATGTCCTGCTTGCCCATCTGAATGAGTTCAGAAGCGTTTCCTATGCAGTGTGCGCTGGTTGAGCATGCAGAGCTTATTATATAGCTGACGCCCTTTATCTTGAATGCGGTGGCTAGATTGGCTGTAATAGCCGAGGACATGCATCTGGTGACCATGTACGGCCCAACTTTGCGCGGTCCTTTCTCCCTGGTGGTATCAGCGCACCATATGACATTTTCCGTCGAGGCACCCCCCGTGCCCGCGATAACCCCGGTGCGGGGATTGGAAACCTGATCATCCTCAAGGCCGGCATCCCGTATTGCCTCTACCATGGCCACATAACCGTATCCGGTAGATGGACACATGAAGCGCCTCAATTTCCTGTCAATAAGATCCTCGAGGGCGATATCAATTGCGCCCACGACAGTGCTGCGGAAACCCATGTCCGCGTATTCCTGGCTGGAGCTGATTCCTGAACGTCCTTCGCTCAAGGAGTCGAGTACTTCCTGGCGATTATTTCCTATGCTTGATATGATGCCGTAACCGGTTACTACAACGCGTCGCATAAATAATTCCTAGAAACCTTCGGTTGATGTGAACATTCCCACCTTCAGATTGGTGGCTGTATAAATCTGACGTCCGTCAACCTCCAAGGTCGCGTCCGCTATTCCCATGTTGAGTTTGCGCAAGATGACCCTGTTGAGGTTTACAGTGTAGGTGACCAGCTTATGGTGCGGCAGGACTTGGCCGGTGAACTTGACTTCTTCAACACCAAGTGCGCGGCCGCGGCCAGGGGCCCCTGACCAGCATAGGAAGAATCCCACCAGCTGCCACATTGCGTCCAGTCCCAGGCAACCCGGCATGACAGGATCGGATTCAAAATGACATTTAAAGAACCACAGATCGGGATTGATGTCCAATTCGGCTACTATTTGGCCCTTGCCGCTGGGGCCGCCGTCTTCCGTAATTGAAATTATGCGGTCGCACATAAGCATGGGGGGCAGGGGTAGTCGCGCATTATCCGGTCCGAATAATCGGCCTTCCCCTGCCATAAGAAGTTCTTCACGTGTATATGCGTTTTTCTTCATTTGTCGTGGATTATTTATTTTGAGTCATTGCAGGTCAAGATTTTAAAAGAAAGCACTATACGTTTACAGGGAAAATCCTGCAATAAAGCAATTATTCATTTATCTGATATAGGATAGAAAAGTATCCCAGATTCATTGAAACTGAATGTGTGCGTACAATATACATACATGCTGGACAAAATGGAACTTTAAGAGGCGTGCGGTGTTAAGCGGTCTAAATATAACATTATTCTTCATGAGAATGGACGCTACGGTACTTTTCAGGTTTAAATCTAATTATCTTGCATGTGAGCAGATAGAGTTTTTCAGGTGAGGCGTACTCCGGGTTATATGCGTTGCCAGAGCATTACTGTTTAGATGCCTGCATTGTGGGAAGTGTCATTTTTCCTTGTAGAATTAATCATACATTATCATTATGGGTATATTATAGACAGGGAGATCTCTTAAAGCAGGCTTCAGTATATGGGCTTTAAAATCATGGGTGAACGGCTATTCATATGCGTGGGGGAACAACTGCGGAGTATCAGGCCCATATGCGGGTTCAGCGGTTATATTCTCGCGTCATTTCTGTTCGTGTTCTCAAGCACGGTCTACGGAGAGGAGCCTGGTGCGGAAGACACTGGAGAAGCCAGGAATACGATTTTCCTCTCAGACGATGGGGCCACAGTCTCCGACAACGATGTCATGTCCGATTTGGATGATTCCATTACTTTAAGCATGGGCGGTGACGTACGCGTGAGATGGGAGTATTGGGATGCATTCGCTTTCAACCCGGATTTGCAGGACGACTATTTCCTGGTACGGCTCCGTCTTCATTCGGACATTAGTTTTCGGAATTGGTTAAGGATATTTGTCGAGGGTAAGAGCGCCGGGGCAACCGAACGGGATCTGCCCGGCGGACGACGCACACTTGATGTTGATACCCTGGCTCTGCAGAATGCCTATGTTGAGATTTCAGTGCCTTTAGCCCCGGCTGGTGAATTCACCTTGCGACCCGGCCGTCAGGAACTTTTGTACGGCAGTCAGCGGCTTGTCAGTCCCCTGGATTGGAGCAATACGCGTCGGACATTCGATGGCGGAACGGTGATTTATGAACATGGGATTTGGAATATTGACGCCTTCTGGGTTCGCCCTGTGGAAATCCGGAAATACAAGTGGAACAAGACGGACACGGACACGGATTTTTTCGGAGTTTATGCCGCCCGCAATGATCCCGGGGATGATATTGAGATCGATCTGTACTGGCTGGGAGTTGACGGCTCCGGTGTGATGTTCGGAGAGCGTCTTGCCCGTGAAGAAAGGTATACAGTCGGAATGCGTATGGGAAGTCCGCCCGGATTGCATGGCTTGGATTTCGATGTTGAGGGGGCATGGCAGTATGGGGACCATGGAGACCGCGATATCAGGGCGTTTTTTCTCGCAAGTGAATTGGGTTTTACATTCGAAGAGGCTGCCGCTGCACCCCGGGTTCACACGGGGTTGGATTATGCCAGCGGGGACCGCGACAGGAATGACGGAACTCTGAATACCTTCAACCAGCTTTTCCCGCTTGGGCACGCATTTCTCGGCTATGCCGACATGATAGGCCGCCAGAACATTGTAGCGGGAAGCCTGGGCCTTACCCTTTCTCCATCGGAAAGTTTAAGGATTCGCATCGACGGGCATCATTTCAGGCGCGCATCCAGAAGCGACGCCGTCTATAATGCCGGAGGGCAGGTTCTTCGATCCGGGGACGCCGGAAATGAGTCGGAAGTAGGAACGGAGATGGATATCACCCTTACATACAGATTCACGCCTGATACCTCTACACTTCTTGGATACAGTCGTTTCTGGGCCGGTTCGTTCATCAGGGAAAGCGGCCCTTCGGGTAACTTGGATTTTGCATATGCTTCGATCAGTCAAAGGTTCTGAAAACAAAAACAATTATTTTGATGATGCCGGACACTACACACCACATTGAGCTGATAGGGTTTTTCATTTCCCCGGGTCATAATTTTTTCGGGCACCATGAAAAACCACCCGGCAGGAATCCGGTCGTTGAAGTCGATCAAATAGAATGTATAGCGGGAATGGGTATATCCGGGGATCGGTTCTTCGATTACAAGGAGAATTACAAGGGGCAAATCACATTTTTTGCATTTGAAGTATATGAAAGAATGTGTACCGAGCTTGTCGTAAATAACGTATGCCCGTCCGCTATGCGCCGCAACGTTATTACGCGGGGTATAGATCTTAACGGTCTGATAGGAGAGGAGTTTGAAATTCAGGGCGTATTGTTTGAAGGAGTTCAGGAGTGCCGGCCATGCTATTGGATGAACCGAGCTGTTGCGGCTGGAGCGGAAGAATTCCTGCGTGGTAACGGCGGACTGCGCGCGCGTATTTTGAGCGATGGTTTATTGAAGCGGGGGGATGCGAAACTCACGGTAATAGAGGGCGGAATCAGGCAATCGGGAAGGGCCGAGTGTGGGAAAAATGAACAATGATGGCGGTGAAAGAACAGCCGGCGGAATGACCCGCAGGGAACTTCTCAGGTTGATGGGAGTTTCAAGCGGAGCTGTCATGACCGGATCTCTGGGGGCCGGATGCGCTGAATTATGGGAACGGCAGCCTGTCATTCCGGTTGATCAGTGGCATAAAAGCGTTTGCAGGTTTTGCGGGACCGGCTGCGGCGTAATGGTTGGAGTGAGAGACAACCGGATTGTGGATGTAAAGGGAGACAAGGCTGCTCACAATAGAGGCCGGGTTTGCATCAAGGGGATAATGAACCGTGAGCTTCTTTACGTAAAGGACCGTGCTTTGCATCCTATGATACGGCATAACGGCAAACTCAGGCGTGCTGATTGGGATGACGCAATGGCGCTGGTCGCGGAAAAGTTTAATGACTCCATTGAAACGCATGGCCCTGACAGTGTGGCGTATTATGGAAGCGGACAGCTTTTCACACAGGAAACGTATACCGCCAACAAGTTGTTCAAGGCGGGTATAGGCACCAATAACGTGGATGGAAACCCCCGCCTGTGCATGGCCTCGGC
>SLRP01000103.1 GCA_007130845.1 Kiritimatiellia bacterium
ATTCAGCGTTGGATTGAGGCTTTTTGTGATGAGGGGCTGGCGAGTCTGGAAGTCCGCCAAGGGTTGGGTGGAGGAAAACCCTCTAAGATGCGGGATAGACGGATTCAGGCTGACTTGGAGAAGGGACTGCAGAAGGGGCGGTGGATGACCGGGCCCCAAGTGCAGCAGTGGTTGTATCAGACATACGGGTTGAAGCGGTCGATGACCAGCATCTACTACTGGCTGGGAAAATACGGAGGGACGCTGAAAGTGCCGCGTCCCGTACACCTTAAGAAGGATTCGGCTGCGGCAGAAGACTTCAAAGCGCACTTGTACGAAAAACTCTTGTCTATGGAGCTTCCGGCGGATCGAAGGGTTCGTGTGTGGATTCAGGATGAAGCGCGTTATGGTCTTCATTCCGTTCACCGTCGCTGCTGGGGGCTTCGAGGGATTCGTGTGCTAAAGCCAGCCCAGCAGAAGTATGAGTGGGGCTATGTATATGGGGCTCTCGATGTGGTTGATGGCAATGCCCAGTTCTGTTTTTTGCCATCGGTAAACCTTGAACTGACCCACGTTTTTCTCCGCCAGATTGCCGATTGCGACCCCGATGCCGAGCACGTGGTGATCTGGGATCAGGCGGGCTTTCACTATACGCCGGGCGACCCACGGATACCCGAGCGTGTGCATCTATTGCCCTTGCCGGCCTACAGCCCCGAACTCAGCCCGATTGAAAAGCTATGGGATATCGTCAAGGATCATATTGCGAATCGGATATTCCAGACGCTCGATGATATTGAAGAGGCGATTGTCACCGCCTTGCGTCCCTTTTGGGAATCACCCCGACCGGCCTTGAGCTTGGTTGGCAAGGGATGGCTGCATACTCAAGCAAACGCTACGTAGAAAAAGTATATACCGATAAGTATTAGCACTTGGTATTACTCTATCGTAATGCAGTAATTGCCAGAACGTGAAACGTCGTTTACGCGGTAATAAAAACGGAATCCCGAATAAAGAGCGGAATCAGAGTAGTTCCAGAACCTGAAATCGTCGTCGCCGCGGCGCCTGTCGACCTCCAAGTGTATGGTCCTTCCTCCCCAGGGACCGGTAACATGCGCCCGGGCAACTTGCGCGTGATACCTCGAATACTCATCAAAGCTCACTCGTGTCCTCTCCCTGCGCGGCGACATGAACTCCAGAGACGCGTCCTTCACACGTTCACGCCGCTCCGCCTGCGTCATGTGAGGCTCGATATCAAAGGATTCCGGAAATATTGTGCGGGTTCTGACCTGAGTCTCAAAACTCAGGCGGCGCGGTTGTACTATTTCCGCAGACGAACACAGCTTGTTTCCGTCAAAAGTGTATTCAACCTTGATATGAATCTCGTCTGCAGTGTCCTTGACCATGATGAATGAAATGGACTCGGGGTCATCCGAAGGAGAAGAATAATCCTTGAAATATCTAACATCCCTCCACTCCCATGAATCATCAAGCTCCCCCAGCGTGATCCGAAAAAACTCGATAGGTTCGCCGACAGGCTGCCCTCCGTCCTTGACCTGAACAAAAAGACTTCCGTTTCTGTCAACATGAGCGTCAAACTTTTCGTGTGAATAAAACGCGTAATGACCGTCTCCGGGACCTCCACGCAATTCCGGAAGCAGAGAGGGGGAAACGGCCCTATCTGCGGCTGCACGTCCTGATCCGGCAAGCTCGCGCACCCTGGCCTGATCGGCCGGGACAAGCATGGCGATACGAATGGTGACCATGGTTCCATCCTCCGTCTCTAGAACTACCCGGTCCATGTCCAATTCGACAAAGCGCGCCTGGATTTCATCGCCCGTCACACTGGTCCAGGATCTCGTCTCGGCAAATACCCATGGCACGCATAAAAAGACGGCGCACAACGCAATGATCAATCGCCCCATGGTTCAACCCTCCATGTTTGCACCGTAAAACTCAAAAACATTACAAAACAGACACATAAACTATAATCCAATGTGCTCTTAAACCGTATTTAATACAAGTTGCACCCCCTGTTTAGTCTATCAGAGGACAGGCACATATAATGCATTCACAGTATTGCCGCGTCAAGCCGGCTTGACCGACGCCCTGAACGTAGCCATAGTGCGATGAGATTTCATAATGTATTTGGAAGACAACAAATTGACTGCGCCAGACCAGACCAGAAGATTCCACACAAGGGTTGTCGCACAGCACAGATTGTCGGAAACAGGATACGAACTTATCCTGGAACGCGATGGACTGGAGTTTAAAGCCGGACGGCTCATAATGATACATGGCCGCAATGTAACTGAAGATCGCAGCTACACGGTGGCCAGCGGCGAAAACGACGAACACCTCCATGTTCTTTATCGCTACATCCCAACCGGGAAACTTACCCCTCAACTGATCAACCTTAAGCCCGGGAACACCTTAGAGGTCTCAGGCCCGTACGGCGAATTCATAATCCGCGATCCCGCCCGCCCATTACTGTTTATAGCCACAGGGACAGGAGTAGCTCCATGCCGGGCATACATACGCACACACAGGGATCTTGATCTTACCCTTATCCACGGCGCCCGTGTACTGGACGACCTGTTCTATCGGCATGAATTCGCCCCGTACAAGTACCATCCATGCATAACACAGGAAAACGGCGAAGCTTATCGCGGCCGGGTAACCGAGTTCCTTAAAGAATCCAAAATAGACATCAATTCGCACGCCTACCTATGCGGCGCCTACGAGATGATCTACGACGTGCAGGATCTACTCGTAGAAAGGGGCATGCCTGCGGAACACATATTTATGGAAGGCTATTACTACCGGCTGGACATGTAGCCGATCACTGATTGATAAGTTTGAAAGAATAAATAACCTCGCGCGGAGTGCAGAGTCGCAGATGGAAGGGAAAAACAGATCCAAACCCATTTCAAGCTTACCGGGCTTAAACTGGGCTATCTGCTGAATTTAGAGGAGGCTATATTGAAAGATGGTGTCGTTAGAGCGGTGAATGGCCTCGAGGAAAATTTCTGCGCCACCTAGTCTCTGTGCGAGAATACAAGTTTCAACCAGTCACTGGAGGTGACGCTTAACAGCGCATCTAAGTTCATAGGTCATCCGACCGATCCTGCGGTATTCGGTATAAATCAAGAATCTCCTGGTGGGTATCTTTAACCTTTTGTCGGTCAAGCACCAGCTTGCGTCCAACCGGGTTCTCGAACTCTACGAATTCATTGCCGGCATTCCGCTCAACAATCTCAATCATTTCACGGAGGTTGCGGATCGGCTCGCCGTCCACCTTATCAATGGTCCAGTGTGTCTCTGTGTGATATCCTTGGTTTACATCCGCGGCAAGAACCCTCAGCATCACTACAATCTCATCCTTCTCTTCCGTGACAAAATTATTCTGGAGCTTGGACACCCATGCCTTTGGAGCTGAATTGACCCAGTTGCGCCCCCAGGATTTCAACAGGTTCATGGACAACGGAGAAAACACCATGCCTCCGTAAATGTAATAGGTTGGAAGAACATCATAGGTGTCCAGAGGTATGAGCCAATCATTCTCCATGGGTTGATTCAGGGGGATATCCAGTGACAGCAGATCGCCGTCACGCAGAATATCCACTGTAACCGCATCTCCCAACTGCCTTTTCTGGATATAATACGAAATGCTCGTCCGCTCCTTGGGACGGAACTCCACAGTGGCGTCATCCGCCACCGGCTCACCAGCTACAGAAAGAAGAACGTCCTCCTCCTTTATATGGCTGTCTGCAGCCGACCCGGGAATAACGCCAATTATAAGCACCCCGGTTTGATCCTCTTCCATCTTATAACGCCGGCGCATATCCGGGTTTTCCATGTTCTGCAGCACCACTCCAAGACTGGGAATGCCGTCTCTCTTGCCGGTTTCAATATCTGTCATGAAGTGCTCGATGACGGGAACAGGAACCATGTACCCGATGTTCTCAGCCTGACGCAACGACTGCATGACAACCCCGACTATGCGGCTGTCCTGTATGACCGGACCCCCGCTGTTGCCCGGATTGATTGCGGCGTCGATCTGGCCTGCGAGCATGTTCACGGAACTATGCACATAGCTTTGATTTTCAATTCTGGAAATCACCCCTCTCGTAATGCTGAGAGTGTCCCCGCCCAGCGGGAAACCGAATACCGAGACCTCATCCTGTGTTTCAGGAAGTTCCCCGAATTGAAGAGGCTCAACACCTTCAAAGAATTCGGGATCGTCCACGGCCAGAAGGGCCAGATCGGCAGCATGAGACACGAAAAGCACGCGGGCCTGATGCCGCCTGGATTCCCCGTGCCGGCGCACTTGAATGAAAGTATGATCGCGCACCACGTGTCCGTTGGTAAGAATGCGCTGCCCCTCTATAATGGCACCGGAACCAGTTGATTGCTGGGTTCCGCGCATCGACCACGGATTATAGTAATCCGGAACATTGTGAACGGTGTACACCTTCACGATGGCTTCACGGACATCCGGATATTCCGGAATATCCGGAACAGCCGGATGTACAAATAAACCTAAAACGACAACTCCAATACCTATACATGCACGCAATTTAATCAAAACACACCTCCATGCACTGCGCTGATGAAAACCTGTTTGTCTCAAGGATTATCCAACATACTCCCCTATCAAGATATTTGCATAAAATGTCTGAAATAATTCCCCCTTGAATCCGTTATAGGATAACATGACTGTACCGCGTTGAACAGAATCCAGGGAGAAATGACATGTATAACAGGCATAAATTATTTCTGAGCGCAGGCGCAGCCCTAATGCTGGTAACGACATCAATGGCCTTTCATTACCGCAGCCAGGCAACCGAATACCGTGCGCGCCTTATTGAAATAGAACATGAAGTTGAGACCTCTGCAACTTCATCCATACCCGAATCAGTGCGGCCCGACCCCGAACCCTACAGGGACAACGATAATGGCGCGGCGGATGAAGCCCAAAGAGCGGCCGAACTGCAGGAGCGCATTGACGAGCTTGAAAGACGGCTTGCGGAACGGCAAACCTCTAGCACGGACACGGGGAGACAGTCGGACTCCGCTGATCGCGCCCCCCGCTCCCGCCTGAACCGTATGGAGGAACTCAGACAAAATCACCCTGAACGCTACGAAGAAATCCAGCAGCGGCGCGCTGAATTTCAGCGGCGAACCCAGGAAGCTTTTGCGTTGAGAGCCGCATACCTGCTGGAACGGGACACATCATCCATGAATCA
>SLRP01000021.1 GCA_007130845.1 Kiritimatiellia bacterium
CAGATCATTGTATTCGGGAAGATTCTGGGTCCTCTCCAGAAACTTGATAGCGGCGACCCAGTCTATATCAACACGTTCGCCCTCTCTGAAGTCCTCCACGCCTTCCGTCATTCTCATGGCTGTATATGCCCAGGCCGAATTGGATAAGTCGGAATACTCCCGGCCGGTTTCAGCATCATAACCAAACCCGCCATGATATATGTCATCACCCAAATGCTGGGCGTCGGCAATCCATTTTCTGGCATCCTGTATAATTTCCATCAGATCCTGCCTGTCTGTCTCATGAAGGGCAGTCATGGATATCGCGGTGTTGTACACACCCAGGCCCGCGGAGGGATCAAAAATTCCTCCGTCATTCTGTATATGGCTCAGGATAAACCCGATACCGCGGTTCACCTGTTCGGAATACTCTTCACCTGCGCCCGACAACGCCCATACGGAAAATGCCGTCAGTGCGGGAAATCTCCGGTTCGACCATGAGCCGTCATCCTGCTGGTGCGCTGCAAGCCACTCATAACCCCGCTCGAGTGCGGCATGGGCTTCCTGTCTGAGTGATTCATCCACCGGCCATGGAGAAATTTCTCGGTTTCGAATCAGCTCTGAGGATCCATCCGTCTCGGCATGAAGGAATCCAGCCATAGCCAAGGTCAGCCCAATAGCTGTAAAATATTTTGCAGTAAATTTCATGAAAAAGCCTTTCCATTCCGGTTCTTATATAAATATGATGCCAATTGGATGCGATTCAAGATAATCAGGCGTGTTATCATGGAACCGGTATTCAGACACACTTAAATACCCCTCAATACATGGATGATGGCGTACCTGGCTGGATTCGAACCAGCAACCTTCTGATCCGTAGTCAGATGCTCTATCCAGTTGAGCTACAGGTACGCAGGAAGCAGAATTTAATATAAAAGCCTTTAATATATAAGGCAAGGAGTGAATTCCGGCAAAGTCCGGATTTACAATCCTGTTGATTACACCCCCTTGAAGATCTATCTTCCCTGAACAAGATCATGACTCCTCAAACGATATATCAGCTGGCTTCCGACTTTCAGCCTACGGGTGACCAGCCGAAGGCAATCGAGAAACTGTGCCGCGGCTTGGATGAAGGATCAAGATTCCAGTCCCTCGAAGGGGTGACCGGTTCCGGAAAGACATTTACGATGGCCAATGTTATATCACACTTCGGCAAACCTGCGCTGGTCATCTCCCATAACAAGACTCTTGCCGCCCAGCTATATACAGAGTTGAAATCTTTTTTCCCTGATAACTCCGTGGAATATTTTGTAAGTTACTATGACTACTATCAGCCTGAAGCGTATATTCCGCAGACCGACACATTCATAGAGAAGGATGCCGCCATAAACGAGGAAATCGAACGGCTCCGCCTTGCCGCCACGGACGCCCTCCTCAGCAGGGAGGACGTTATTATTGTGGCTTCGGTTTCCTGCATATATGGTCTTGGTTCTCCCGAGGATTATCGTGAAATGGCTGTCAGTGTGCGCTGCGGCGAATCAGTTGACAGGGATTATATCCTTCACAAACTCGTCGATATCCAATACGCCCGAAACGATGTGGCCAATCTGCCGGGAACCTTCCGGGTACGGGGCGATGTATTGGATATATTCCCGTCATATGCGAAACATGGAATCCGTATTTCTTTTTTCGGCGATGAGGTCGAACAGATCCAGCGCATTGATCCGTTAACCGGCAAGGTGGAGAAAGAGCAGTCCGCCGCCACGATTTCACCTGCACGGCACTTCGTGATGCCTGATCGCAAGATTAAGGATGCCACGCAAATAATCAAATTTGAACTCGAGGAACGCGTTAATTCATTGGAGGCTGAAGGGAAGCTGCTTGAAGCCCAGAGACTGAGGATGAGGACTGAATACGATCTTGAGATGATGCAGGAACTGGGATACTGCAGCGGGATAGAAAATTATTCCCGACACCTGTCAGGACGCAGGGAAGGAGAGCCCCCCGCAACCCTTATCGACTATTTTCAGGGTGATTTTCTCACAATTGTCGATGAATCGCATGTCACAATCCCTCAACTCCGCGGAATGTATAACGGTGATCGGGCGCGCAAACTGACTCTGGTCGAGCATGGTTTCCGTCTCCCGTCTGCCCTCGACAATCGTCCGCTTAACTTCAATGAGTTTCTGGAAGCGACCAGGTCAATTCTGTTTACCTCCGCCACACCCGGGCCCTACGAGCGCGAGGTTGCCGGGGAACCCGTTAAACAGCTTATTCGTCCCACGGGTATAATTGATCCGCCCGTGGAAATTCGTCCATTGGCTAATCAGATTGATGATGTTATGGAGGAAATCCGTGGCTGCTCCGAACGCAATGAAAGGGTGCTGGTAACCACGCTCACCAAGCGCACCGCTGAAGATCTGGCGTCATATCTCAACGATACAGGGCTTCGAGTTCGCTATCTTCATTCGGAGATTGACGCTATCGAACGGGTTGAAATCCTGCGTAAATTACGGCGTGCCGATTTTGACTGCCTGATAGGTATAAACCTCCTGCGTGAAGGCTTGGACATTCCGGAGGTGGCCCTTGTAGCCATTCTTGATGCAGATAAGGAGGGTTTCCTCCGGTCTGAAACCTCTCTGGTTCAGACCGCGGGCCGTGCCGCGCGGCATATCGGCGGAAGGGCGATATTGTACGCAGATGACATAACGGACTCGATGAGGCGCATGATGGATATAACCAATGAACGCAGACATGCTCAACTTGAATACAACCGCAAGAACAATATTACTCCCCGCAGCATCAAGAAAAACATACAGGATAGTATCGCTGTTATTCGTGAGGCGGAAAACCTCTCGGAAAGTGTGGTGCGCGAAGAATCCGGAGATTATGATGTCCACAATGTAATCCTGGAGATGGAGCGGGAGATGCTGGAGGCTGCCGAGGCATTGGAGTTTGAGCGGGCGGCTATATTGCGGGATCAATTGAATGAATTGAAAGAAGGTATTATGCCTGAAAGCGACGGTAACACAGAGTCTAATAAACGGGCCACGCGGTCCGGCAAAGGATATAAGTACCCGGTAAAACGAAGGAAACAACGCAAAAAATGAGAAAGAGGGTCAGATTATTCGACGTCATATTTACGATATGCTGTAATAATTCCTTAATCACGAGGATATTCTCATGAAGATTTCCGGCAACAAGAACAACAGTTACATGCAACCCGAGCCTCCGGGTCTTAATTTTTCCGAAATCATAAGGAAGGCGCTTGAAGAAGACATGGGGAGCGGGGACGCAACCAGTATTTCGCTCATAGATGAAGATGACATCTCCGAAGCTTTTATTGTCTCAAGGGGTAAGTATGTAATGGCCGGCGGTGCAGTGAGCGCCGCTGTGTTTCAGGCGCTGGATCACCGTATTACGGTCAAGCTATTGAAGAAGGATGGTGAATCGGTAAGAAACGGTGACAGGTTGCTCTATATCGAAGGTTCATCCAGAGCCATACTTACGGGGGAACGGACTGCTCTCAACTTTCTTCAACGGCTTACCGGCATTGCCACTTTGACACGCCGGTATCTCGACAAGGCTGAAAGCCATTCTGTCCAATTGCTGGATACTCGAAAAACCACGCCTCTAATGAGATCCCTTGAAAAATACGCCGTGAAATGCGGGGGCGGATCCAATCACCGCATGGGGTTGTACGACATGATAATGATCAAGGATAACCATCTTGCTTTGCGCGAAAGAAACGAAAGACCTGGAATGTCAGAGGCTGTCAAGGCTGCCCGCGAAAAGTATCCCGAACTCAGTGTTGAGATAGAGATCGATAATGCGGATCAGATGGAAGACGCGTTAAATGCCTCACCGGACTGGATACTCCTTGATAATATGTCCGTTGATGAAGTCCGCAAGTGCGTTGATATATGCCGTGGACGGGCGAAACTGGAAGTATCCGGGAAAATGACTCTTGATAATATAGGCGGATATGCTTCTACAGGGGCGGATGCGATATCCGTCGGTGCAATAACGCACTCTGCACCGGCCGCTGATTTTTCGCTCGAAATTGTGGAGAGGGATCGATAAAGAGGAAATCTTACATACTGGTAATTGATGTAGGCAATACCAGCACATCTGCCGGCCTATTCGCAGATGATAAGGTTACCCGCATTAGGCGTATTGATACCAGGAATATTCAAGGCAAGAGATTCGGTATATTCCTGGAAAACATTATTGGGGAAAGATGCGTCATGGGAGCGGCGGTCGCATCAGTCGTCCCTGCAGTAGAGAATGTCATCTCCAGAACCATCCCCAGATATATCAACAACCCTATTCTGCATATAGATTATACATTGGAACTGGGGGTTGAAATTACCTATCCCCGCCCGGATGCCATTGGAGCCGACAGACTTGCGAATGCCAGCGCAGCCCTCAGCCGGTACGGCGCGCCCGTTGTTGTAGCCGATTTTGGAACTGCTCTTACATTCGATGTAATAGTGAAACCGGACGGATATATAGGTGGAATTATATGCCCGGGACTTCCTCTCATGTTCAGCTATCTGGCCGACAAGACCGCGCTCCTGCCTAATATTGAACCGGGACCAATCAGGCACACAGTTGGCAAGAATACCACCGAGGCGATGCGGATCGGCGCGCGATGGGGCTATAGGGGCATGGTTCGCGAGATTCTTGAAAATCTTGAAAAAAGTCTTGGCGTAAAGGGAATGCGAATATGCGCTACGGGAGGATATGCCTCATGGGTCCTGAAAGGGCTAGACATGCCCGTCACGTATGATAAAGAGCTAACCCTCTACGGTATTGGAAGAATATATATGCTTAATCAAGATGAATAGAATATGGGTACGCGGATAGACAGGAAATTTGACGAATTAAAAAAATGCGGCCGCAAAGGGTTCGTTGCCTATATCACTGCCGGGGATCCGTCTCTGAAGGCAACCGCCGATATTGTGTGGCGTCTCGAAGATGCTGGAGCAGATATTGTTGAGCTGGGAATCCCGTTTTCGGACCCATTGGCTGACGGCCGTGTGAATCAGGCATCATCCGAGAGGTCGCTTGCTGCCGGGACCACAATGGATGGTGTTCTTTCCTGTGTGTCAAATATACGAAGGAAGAGTGATGTGCCCATCCTGTTTTTCAGTTATCTGAACCCCTTGGAAGCCTACGGCATGGAACAACTGGCGAAACGGTCTTCGTCTTCAGGAGTAGATGGCTTCTTGATCCTTGATCTCCCGGTAGAGGAGGGACGCGTGCATCGAGATATCCTGTCCTCATATGGACTGAACCATGTTTGCCTTGTAACGCCAACAAGTCCTGAAGCGCGCCTTAAACGCATTGTGAATAATTCCAACGGTTTTATATATGGAGTATCGCGGACCGGAGTAACAGGCATGCAAAGCCGACTGGAACGGGATGCATCGGCGCTGATGAAGTTGGCTCGAAAATACACGAATACACCCCTGGCCTTGGGATTCGGTATTTCAACGGCTGCGCAGGCAGGTGAGGCGGCCATGATGGCCGACGCGGTTGTGGTTGGAAGTGCAATAGTTGATCGTTTCAACAAGGAAGGGAACTCCGCGCGCGGAAGGGCAAGGGCGGCAGCATGGACCAAGAAAATGATTGACGCGGTCAAGGAGGTGTAGATGGGTGATCAACGGAATTACGCAGTCATTCTTGCGGGAGGGAAAGGAGAACGTTTCTGGCCGCTGAGCACATCCGGCAGACCAAAACAATTGCTCTCACTTCTGGGAGATCGTTCTCTGATCGGCCAGGCTGTTGACCGGATTGATTCACTTATCCCGCCCGAAAACGTTTTTGTAATTACAAGTTCGGAATTGGTGGAGGCTACACGCAAAGCAGTTCCGGAGCTTCCTCCGGAAAATATAATAGGGGAACCCATGGGTCGTGACACGGCCGCAGCTGTAGCCCTGGGAGCGGTTTTGGTGAAATCCAGGAATCCCGACGCCGCATTCTGTGTCATGACCGCGGATCATATAATAGGGAACCTTGATCTGTTCAGACAAACCCTTGATGAGGGGCTTTCCATGGCGCATGGCAGAGATGTGCTCATAACAATCGGGATCAAACCCGATTCCCCAAGCACGGGTTATGGATACATTGAAGCGGGAGAACCTGTTCATTCTCCGGGCGAAATTGAGTTCTACAAGGCTGAAGCCTTTGTGGAGAAGCCCGATCTTGATACAGCTAAAACATATCTGGACGCAGGATGCTTTTATTGGAATTCCGGCATGTTCATTTGGTCAGTGCAAGCCTTGGAGAAAGCCTTGAGGCGGCATGCCTCCCCATTGGCTGATATGATGGACAGACTTCAGCCGGCGATTGGAAAGAAGCAATATTTTGATCTCCTCCGTTCTGAATATGAAAGCCTCGAAAAGATTTCAATTGATTACGCATTAATGGAGAAGGCGGATAATATAGTCATGGCCAAGGGGGTATTCCCATGGGATGACGTAGGGTCATGGCCGGCGCTTGAAAATCATTTTGAGGCCGACTCGGCCGGAAATATAATTATAGGCAATGCCGAACACATTGATTGCACCGACAATATAGTCTATTCGGCTGACCGGCTGACTGCACTCGTCGGTGTGGAAAACGTGGTAGTGGTTCAGGCCGAAGGCGTAACGCTTGTATGCTCAAAGGACCGGGCTCATGACATCAAGAAACTAGTGGAGCAAATCAGGGATACAGGGCGTTATGATGACCTGTTGTAATAAATAATATGCATGTATATACAGTGAAGGGACGTGTTCTGGGCATAGATTACGGGGAACGTCGCATGGGAGTCGCAATAAGCGACGAAACTCGCACCGTGGCCACGCCTCTGGCAGTCATAGCTTATGACAGCATCAAGGAAGCCTGCAGAGAAGTTGAGCAATATAGAAGTGAAACTTCTGCAGAGGAAATTGTCGTCGGCATGCCGATATCTTTAGGCGGGTTCCACGGCGATTCAGCTAAAAGGGTAGGGGAGTTCATTGAAAATCTATCACGGTTCGTGTCCGTTCCAATAGTAACATGGGATGAGCGCTTCAGTACAGTCAGCGCCAATCAGGCACTCATAGAGGGTGGAGCCCGTCGAGTCAAACGGAAGCAGGTGGTTGACAAACTCGCTGCCCAGATCATGCTGCAGCATTATCTGGATTCCAGATAGACAATTCTGAATTTCCGCATTCAAGTCCATCCAGACAATTTGGCGGATTATTAAGCGTATGGAATAATCATTATATGGATGGTAAGAAAAAAATACAAAAAGCGCGTCGATTCAAGATGATAATTGCCTATGATGGAACGGCATATTCCGGATGGCAGGTCCAGCCGGGGCATGTTACCATTCAGGGAGAGATTGAGCGGTCTCTAAGGGAGTTGACAGGCGACAAGGTGCGTGTGGAATCCAGCGGGAGAACAGACAGGGGAGTGCACGCGAAGGCTCAGGTGGCACATTTTGACTCTTTAAGTTCAGTAAAGCCGGAAAAGCTGCAAATGGGTCTCAATTCCCTGCTTGAGCCGGATATACGTGTCACTTCACTGGTCGGTGCCAATCAGACCTTTCACGCCAGATATTCCGCTACAGGGAAGGAGTACAGATATTTCATTTGGAATTCACCGGTTATGAATCCTGTAAGACGCCTTTACGCAACGCATATAAGAGATACTCTCAATCTGGACAATATGATGGAGACCGCTGCCAGGCTGGAAGGTATTCATGATTTCTCAGCTTTTTCAGCAAACCCGAACCGGGTTGTAAACGACGCTGAACGAGATCTCAATTTACTTGCGGTATCCAAGCGAGGTCCTGAAATCATAATTAAAGCGAAGGCGGACGGTTTTCTATACAAGATGGTGAGAAGTTTGACTGGATTTCTGATTCGCGCCGGCCGGAATGAGGTCAATCAGGAGACTGCCCTCTCGATCCTTGGCTCAAAGGTTAGAACGGCGCGCGTCCCCACTGCGCCTCCGGAAGGATTATTCCTATGGAAGGTCTATTATTGAATACGGCAGGGCAGGCCGGTGATTACACAACCGACTGGAAATTGAATACCCTTGGACAGGCTTCTCCAGAATCTATTTCCTGACAAGCTTTGTGATCCTGCCCCCTATAATCCATTCCACTACATAAATATCTCCATTTGGCGCAAAGCATGCAGCATGAGGACTATTGAAGCGTCCAGGCCTGATCAAGGGTGTTCCGGCCAGATTAGGCCACCCTTCAGGGGCTGCAGGAGGCCACCAGCCGCCATCTGGACGCGGTCCTACCAGTTCATTCGCCCCGATTTCAGTAATTAGTTCAAGGTTGTTCTTCTCCAGCAGTTTCACGCCTGTAAATAATTCCGGAACGACAACCTGGTTGTTCAAGAAATCAAAACTGCATGGGCTATGCGCGGACAAGCTTGATCGCAGGAAATTTCCCTGGTCGTCATATACCGCGATACGATGATTTGACCGGTCGGTGATAAACAATTCCACACCGTCGCTGCCACGTGTGAATGCAAGTCCGTGCGGTTCGCAAAATCTGCCCGCGCCTTCGGACCCATCGATTGAGGATTGATAATTACCATGTGAATCATACCGGTGTACCAGGTATGCGCCATATCCGTCGGCTACCCATACTTCCCCCGTGTCTGGGTGCTGTGACGCCCATGTGGGAATATATTTGTTATCTTGCGAGTACAAGACATGATCCGGTGACGGTAATTCCATCATTGTTTTACCATCCAGTGTCGTTTTCACCACTCGCGCGGAATCCTGGTCCGTCAACCAAAGAAATTCTTTTCCCTCCTGGATGACGAGACTCATGCCGTGCGCTCCCGGAAAATCGCCCCATGCGTCAAGCAGCTGTCCGTCTGAATTGAAAACAAGAACCGACGGAGATGCCTGGTGAAACACAAACACATATCCGGTAGCAGACACCGCAACTCCATGTGTAATGCCGTTAGTACGCCCCATAGGGGAATCCGGTATTGTGACCCACTCATCTACCCATTCATAATTTGTGTGATTCATCATATTAAGATAATTATCATGGTGATGTTGCCATACTCATACAAGCCCCGGTCCACGCATATATTGAAAGAAATACCAACATCCTGTAGTATTAGCAGATTACGGGTTGTGTTGATATTGTCCGGGAAAACACCATTTCTAATTTGCGGGGAATTTAATCATGTCTATCAGCAGACATATCAAGCGAAAAATTATTGATCATCTCTGGGGGCCGATCGGATCCATCATTCTCCATGTATTGATTATCTATGCGCTGGTTCACTTTGTAGTATTCGACGCAAGGGATGTGCAACCCGATATTGAAGTCACAATCATGGAGATGGAAACCGTTGACATCGAAGAACTCCTTGATGAATTGGAGCCTGAGCTCGACCCATTGGAACACCCCGATGAGCCTATTGACGCTCCCGACATGGATGTTGATATGGATCAGTCGGAGGATCGGGATTTTGTACAGGAAGATCCTGACGTGGATTTCGACGCATTGAACATCATGGACGCGGAGAGCCCGCTTATCATGAGGGGTCTTTTAGCAGGAAGAACGGCTGAAGGAAGAACCCGTGCATTGGAGACATTTGGAGGCACCGAGGAAACGGAAGCTGCGGCGATCAGGGCTCTGGAATGGTTGAAACGAAATCAACTTGAAGATGGCTCCTGGGAGGGTGAAGGAGGCCATAGGCGGGCACGCACGGCATGGACAGGACTGGCATTATTGACATTTCTTGCCCATGGAGAAACCCCGTCCTCCGAGCGATATGGGCCGGTTGTGGAACGTGCCCTGCGTTTTCTTATAGAGACAGCCCAGAACGAAGACGGCAGCTTCAACCATGTGGAAGGAGTGAGAGGCGGCGTATACAGTCATGGAATTACTTCTTACGCGCTCGCGGAAGCAGCGGCACTTACTCGCATTCCAGATGTAATTGAGTCGGCACAGAAGGCGGTATCCCATATCGTTCAAGGTCAACGGCGGGATGGCGGTTTTGACTATCATTTCGCCAAAGATGGCGGGCAGAGAGACAGATGCACGTCGGTTGCGGCCTGGATGGCTCAAGCCATGAAGGCCGCATCTCTTGCCCAAGTGGATGTGCCAGGACTGGAAAATGCGATGGAACAGGCTGTAAACGGATTCAAACTGAACTTTGACCAAGCCTCGGGGCATTTCATTTACTCCTCTGAATCAGGGGGGATTCGCCACAGTATGACCCCGACAGCAGTTCTGTCACTGCAGCTGCTCGGTCATGGGGATTCCGTCGAAGCCAGAAGCGGGCTTGGCTCGATTTCGGGCTGGAGTCCAGACTGGGATGACCCAGATACGGATGGCAGAATTCTAGAACCCCTGTATGTCTGGTATTATGCTACACAGGCATTCTTTCATGAGGGCGGCGCCGACTGGCAGCGATGGAACCGCGAATTTGCAAGCATGCTGGTGAGAAATCAGAATGATGATGGCAGCTGGACATGGCGTCACGGACGGGCTGCCGATTACGGACAGGTTTATGCTACAACGTTCAGTGCATTGAGCCTAATGGTTTATTATAGATATCTGCCTACATTTGCCATTGTTGATGATGAAGAGGAAAAAGACGATGATGACGAAGATGAAGTCATCATTGAGATCATATGAAATAACAGCCCCGTTCATGCCGGAAGAGTATTTTAATGATCCTGTCTCTCAGTGCAGGGCATTCAGCTAACTCCGTCAGGAAGCCCTCCTGAATCACAGCGACCTTGACTGTACTGCGGCAGTTGTCTAGTTTGTCTGCTTGATTTAGAGGAAGTATAAAATGCCTGAAATAAAAATAATGCCATCGATTCTAGCGGCCGACATGGGGAACCTGTCCGGGGCCGCTCTCGATTCCGAGAGAGCCGGTGCGGATGGTCTTCACATTGATGTCATGGACGGCCATTTTGTACCCAATCTGAGCATGGGAGCCGGTGTCGTCGAGGCATTGAGCCGTGTGACGGATATTCACATGAGTGTACATTTGATGATAACAAGACCGGACCGCTACGCTGATCAATTCATCAAGGCAGGGGCCGACACGCTCCTTATCCATATTGAATCGCCATGCGATGTGCCGGGAACGCTTGAGCGCATCAGAGACTCGGGCATCCGTGCCGGCATTACTCTCAACCCTGACACCTCAATAACCTCCATTGACAAACTCCTTGAAGCAAATGCGGTCGATGAAGTTCTGCTGATGACGGTACATCCCGGATTCGGAGGGCAGGACTTCATTAATAAAGTCCTTTCCAAAATGGAGGATCTTAGGAGGCTCGCTCCTGATTTGGATATTTCAGTGGATGGAGGAATAAATATTGAAACAGCAGCTCAGTCGGCTGCTCACGGAGCGAATATATTCATGGCAGGATCCTCTCTCTTCAGTTCTCCTGATATGTCATCGGAAATACGTAAAATGCGCACGGCTGCAGCCGAGGCGTTCCGGGGGTGCGCGGCATAACGCCACGGCGTCCTATGAGCAAACTATCTCATATCAGAAATTTCTGCATCATAGCCCACATCGATCACGGGAAGTCCACTCTTGCGGACAGGATGCTGGAACTTACCCACACCATTTTGGAGCGGGATCAACGAGACCAGTATCTCGACTCAATGGACCTTGAACGTGAGCGTGGAATTACCATTAAAGCGCATCCCGTAACCATGAAATACATCTCTCAGGCCGGCGAGGCTTACCGTTTCAACCTTATCGACACACCCGGTCACGTGGATTTTGCATATGAGGTGTCCCGCAGTCTGTCCGCCTGTGAAGGAGCATTGCTTGTGGTGGATGCCACCCAGGGCGTGGAAGCTCAAACCGTAGCCAATACGCACCTTGCAGTGGACCAGGGACTGGTAATAATTCCCGTGCTTAATAAGATAGATTTACCTAGCGCGAATGTAGAGGAAGTGTGCCGGCAGATAGAAGACGTTCTGGCCATTCCCATGGATGAGACATTTACAGTCAGCGCAAAAACGGGGGAGGGGGTTGGCGCTATTTTGGAGGAAATAGTTCAGAGAGTTCCTCCCCCTACGGGAAAGCTTGAGGGCCCGACCCGCGCGCTCGTATTCGATTCCACATATGATTCTTATAGGGGCGTAATATCCTATATACGCGTGGTAGACGGATCGTTAAGAAAGGGTGACCGTATTCGATTGATGAGCACGGGTAATGATTATGAAATCAAGGAGGTGGGTATTTTCAACCCTAAACCTGTTGCCCTTGGCGCATTGGAGACTGGATTTGTGGGCTATCTTACGGGAAACATCAAAGATTCCACCGAGATGAAAATTGGCGATACCGTGACACGAATAGACCAGGCAGCCGCGGACCCTTTACCGGGATTCAAGCAGATACAGCCCATGGTCTTCAGCGGCGTATATCCGGTCAACACAGCCGATTATGAGAAATTGAAACAGAGCCTTGAAAAACTTGTGCTTAACGACAGTTCCTTTCATTTCCAGACCGAGAGTTCGGCCGCCCTGGGTCTCGGTTTCCGGTGCGGCTTTCTGGGTTTGCTGCACATGGAAATCATTCAGGAACGTCTACGACGCGAATATGACATGGATATCATAACAACCTACCCGGGGGTTATATATAGTGTATATTTGAGAAACGGTGAAATATCTCATGTAGATAACCCGGCGCATCTTCCTGAAATCACAAGGATTGGTCACATGGAGGAACCTGTAGTATTGGCGTCCATTATTTGTCCCAATGAGTTCATCGGCGATGTAATGCAGATAATAATGGATAAGCGCGGTGACCTTGAAAAGACGGAAACCATCGACACAAGACGGGTCATGCTGACCTGCAGGATGCCCTTAAACGAAATTCTTATCGATTTTCACGACAGACTCAAAAGCGCCACCCGGGGTTACGCTTCAATGGATTATGAATATTCGGGATATCAGGATTCCGATCTGGTCAAACTGGATATCTATGTGCATGGCGAGCTTGTGGATGCTTTTTCCTGTATTGTACACAGATCCAAGGCGGTGGAGAGGGGAAGGCAGATGTGTCTGTCTCTTAAAGATGTGATTCCTCCGCAGATGTTTGCCGTCCCCATTCAGGCCGCCATTCAAAAGCAGATCATAGCACGAGAAACGGTGCGTGCCATGCGCAAGGATGTGACATCCAAGTGTTATGGAGGAGATGTCACCAGAAAGCGGAAGTTGCTTGAGAGGCAGAAAGCCGGCAAAAAGAAAATGAAGCAGGTAGGGCGGGTAAGCATACCCCAGGACGCGTTCATATCTGTTTTAAAGTCATCACAATGAATTTCCTTATCAACTATTTAAAACAACGAAAATTCAGGAAGGTGGTCCGTCATCTTCTTTATGAAGCAAGGCATGCCAGGCACATGCGCGAAGATGTGGCTGAACCCGAAAAACTTAAGGCACTGCAAGACGCGGAATCCAGTGTAAAGAAGACATGGGAAAGACAGGATTGGCTTGAACTGAAAAAAGAACTTGAGAGGCTGTCTGCATGTACCGCTATAGTTTATCCAACCCGCCCCAGGGCCAAAGTGCGAGAGTACGTGGAAATTCTAGTAGTAGCGGTGACGATAGCTATGAGCTTCCGCACTTACTTCGTGCAACCATTCCGCATTCCGACCGGATCAATGCAGCCGACCCTGTCTGGAATTACAGTTGAGGAACGGGACCAATCATATCCCTTTCCGCTGAATGCCGTCCGTCTGGCGCTGTTTGGTGAGAGATATGTTGAGATCCGGGCTCCAATGTCAGGGGTTGTTCAGGGAATACATAACATTGACAGCAGCCGGTTTGCCATTCAGATCGGTGATATGCTTACAAGGCCGATTCCCAGGAATATGCCCGTTCATGTTTCCCGGGGAAGTCTTGTCAGAAGAGATCAAGTAGTTGCATCAGGATTAGTACGATCCGGGGACCACATCTTTGTGAACAAGGTGAAATATAATTTCATGAGGCCTGACCGGGGCGATATCTTTGTCTTTCACACGGAAGGCCTTGATCATCCACAGGTTCAGATAGATTCATATTACATCAAACGACTTGTTGGGCTGCCCGGCGAAGAAGTGTCAATAATGCCGCCATATCTCATTATTGACGGTGAACGCGTAACAAGCCCATCCGTATTTCATAGACAGGTATATGCCGAGGATGAGGGATATCGAGGTTATCTATTTCCAAGTCGTCGTAATTCAGACTCTTTAGTTCTGGGAAGTCCACGCGACCGAGTGAGACTCGGTCCTACAGAGTACTTCCCACTTGGTGACTATACGCGCCAGAGCCTGGATGGCCGCTATTTCGGAGCCGTTGAACAGGAAAGCATTGTAGGGCCGGCCTTCATGGTTTATTGGCCGCTTGGCAGGCGATGGGGTCTTGTAGATTAGGGCCTGTAATCGGCACCTCGCATTATAGCCGCCAGTAATCGAGATACACCGTTTAAAGCCGGCAGTTCAAGGCAAACCAGACAACGTCGCATAATATATCTTATGTCTACTATACGAGGTGGGGTTGCAGTCTGTTGGTGTGCCGCGGAAATCCGTCAAAGCAATGACTCGTAAGCGGATATATATTCAGATGCAGAGTTTTGCCATGAATAATCGCTGGACATGGCCCTTTTCTGTATCTTCTCCCATTCCGAAGTCCCATAGAGTTTGATGGCCCGGTTAACTGACTCGATTAGAGCTGCAGGAGTATATTCCGTGAAGACGAAACCATTGCCCTGATTACCGTCCACCGATATATCAGCAATGGTGTCAACAAGGCCGCCGACTGCATGAACAACCGGCAATGTCCCATAACGAAGACTGTAAAGCTGATTAAGGCCGCAAGGCTCGAATTTTGAAGGCATAAGAAAAATGTCTGCCCCGGCCTCAATTTTGTGCGCCAGTTCATCATCGTAACCTATCTTGACGGCGAATCTGCGGGGCCATGTCCCGGCCCATTTCCTTGCAATTTCATGATACTCCACCTGACCCGACCCCAGTAGTATGAAGTTAATGCCTGTATTCATTAGTTCCGGCATGGCTTTGCTGAGCAAATCAAAGCCCTTTTGATCCACCATTCTGGTTACCATTCCCACAACAGGGCGTTTTAAATCATCTGTGGCCAGCCCCATGACTTTCAGCAGATCCTTCTTGCATTTCTTCTTTCCGGAAAGATCTTTTGAGGAATATCTTTTAACAAGGTTGGGATCTATCCGTGGATCCCATAATGAATAATCCACCCCGTTTAATATTCCCTTCAGCCTGCTGCTGACTTTTGAAAGAACACCATCCAGCCCGCATCCGAATTCAGGCGTTTGAATCTCTTCGGCATATCGAGGGCTTACAGTTGTTACCAGGTCGGCCATGGCGATGCCGCCCTTCATACAGTTCACATTTCCATAGAACTCCATGCCCTCCTCCATTGAAAAACATGCAAAAGGCAAATTGGTGTATGCGAAATCCGTTCCCGGAAATATGCCCTGATAGGCCAGGTTATGAATGGTGAATACCGACTTTTCCCCTTTTTCGCCGCCGGTACGTCCCAAGCTTGAAGTACCCTCTCTGAGAAATGCGGGGATCAACCCGCCCTGCCAGTCATTGCTGTGGACAATATCGGCACCAAAATCTAGAGCGTCAATGAGGGCTACTGCAGCTTTCTGAAAAAAAGTAAATCGTTCAAAGTTGTCATCATAATCGCGTTCCGGAAGACTGTATAACTCCCGCCGGTCAAAATATTCATCCCGGCGTATGAAGTATGTGGGTACTTCAGAATCCTCGTGAATCCATACATCTGCGCGATGAGTCCGGAATCCTACGGGAATATCAAGGTGCAATCCTGTATCCTGAAGATTGAAGCTGCCCTCCCATACCTGCCGGTATAACGGCATGATCCTTGTCACACTCAAACCAGCCATGGACAAGGCCATCGGCAAAGCCGCCGAAACATCAGCCAGCCCCCCGGTCGAGGCGAAGGGATTGACTTCACTGCTGATATATATTACTTTCATAGCGTATGCATTAGACTAGACTGCGTTTAGGCCGCCATTTTCCTTGTTCAGAGCCATTGTTGCACAACCCCTTGAATACCACTATATTGCGGATAGGCTCAAATTATTATGACTGATTATATACCATCTTTTGAGGACTTGATACAGAAATATCTGCAAAGTGATGATTATCAACCTCTTAAACAGCACGAACTGGCAGGTGCCCTGAATATAGAGGGCTCCGATCGCAGGAAGCTTCGTAGTACACTGCGTGACATGGAGCGCAGCGGGAAGGTTGTTCGCCTTCGGAAGAATAGATGGGCCATTCCTGATTCCAGTAATTTTGTTGTTGGTGACTTGTCAGTCCATATAAACGGATTCGGTTTTGTTGCCCCGGAAGAAACAGGACTTGGTGATATATTCATACCGGAGCGAAAAATCGGGACTGCTCTGCATGGAGACCGTGTCCAGGTAGTGCTCGATAAGACACGGCGCGGGTCCAGGGGAAGAAAAACATCTGCAAGTCGCCATGACGAAAGTCTAACGTCAGGCCGCGTTGTGAGGGTTATGGAGCGCAGGAAAACAAAAATTACCGGCCTGCTCACCCGCAATTCATATTACTGGCAGGTTATTCCGGACAATCCGCGTATAAGGCATGCAATTCGAGTTGATCCGTCAACGTCAGAAGTTCCATTTCATGCAGGCCATAAGGTTTTTGTAAAACTGGATAAATGGGAAAATCGCGGCACGCCGGTTACAGGAGTGATCCTTGAAGACCTGGGACATGCCGATGCTCCCGGTGTTGAGATGAGCGGTCTCATCAAGGAATACAATATTGAGCCGCAATTTTCCGGCCGGACGGAGTCGGAAGCCCGGAGTAAAAAGTCACTTACAGATGAACCATCTGTTAAAGAGAGACGGGATTTGCGTGATGTACTTACTTTCACCATTGATCCGGAAGATGCAAAGGATTACGACGACGCGGTATCTCTGTCGAGGCTTGACGGCGGACTGTGGCTGCTTGGCGTTCATATTGCCGATGTCGCCTATTATGTTGAAAGAAAATCTTCAATTGACATGGAGGCTTATCAAAGGGGAAACAGTGTATACCTCGTAGATCGCGCAATTCCCATGCTACCGCATTTTCTTACCGAAAAGGTATGCAGTTTGCTTCCGAATGAGGACCGCTTTACATACAGCGTAAACCTTGTAATGGATAAGCGTGGAAATGTCATGGATTATGAAATATACCCATCGGTGATTCATTCCAGGGCGCGCTTGAACTATGATCAGGTACAAGGCTTGTTCAACGATGGCGACTCTCCTGAAATTCCGGATCCGGTGTGTCAGGCACTCCTTGATATGCGGGGGCTTGCATCTGCCCTGCGCGCTAAACGAAAGCGTCAGGGATCACTGTTATTCAACATTCCGGAAGTCCGGTGCATACTCGACGATGAAGGCAAGCCGTTGGGATTTGAAAAGCGTACATCGAATGAGGCATACGCGTTAATCGAAGAATTCATGCTTGCAGCCAATGAGGCCGTCGCCCGCCGCCTTTCGGACATGGAGGTTCCATCGGTCTTCCGTGTACATGACGAACCCGATGATGATCAATGGATAAAGATGGCGGAAGACCTATCGTCGCTGGGTTTCAGCACAGCCCCGTCTTCACGCGAGGAGATCAATAAATTAGCCGAATCATTTTCCAGCGATGTAGAGCGAGACGCCGTCAGTATCTCCATATTAAGAAACTTCAAACGCGCCGTCTATGCGGATCAATGCAGGGGGCATTTTGGTCTGGCATTTGAGCATTATACGCATTTCACTTCTCCAATCAGAAGATATGCGGACTTGACTGTACATCGAATTCTGCGCGCCCTCAAAGATGGAGAGAATACTCCATATACCTCGGATGAGATCAAGGGTATTGCATCGCAGTGCACCGCAACCGAACGCAATGCTGATGACGCTGAACAGGAAAGCATTAACCTTAAACGGCTCGAATATTATTCGGAGAGGATGAAGGAAGGATATACAGGG
>SLRP01000181.1 GCA_007130845.1 Kiritimatiellia bacterium
AAACGAGATGGCATTCAAGAAAAGAGGCGCCGGGGTCGCCGAAGGATCAGGCATCAATATGACGCCGAGGATAGATATCGTCTTTCAGATGATTATCTTCTTCGTACTTACGGTGCAGATGGAGCGCCAGGCGCTTGATGAGGATGTGCGTCTTGCCATGTCTCCGCACGGACCAGCGGTAGAGGAGCGGGATCCGCGCACCATTACAGTTGACGTAAACCGCCGCGGCGGAATCTCGATCGGCAGGGCCGTGTTTTCGGACGGTATGCTTTACAACGTGATGCGCAAGGCCGTCGCGGAATACGGCCAGACGACGCCGGTGGTCATACGGGGCGATCTGGATACACGGCATGACGATATACGCAGGGTGATGGATATATGCACAAGGGCGGGTATATGGAAGGTCAAATTTGCCGCTATCAAGGATCAGGCACGATAGCAGGTTTAATGAAGGGCACAGCCAATGGCTCATAAACGAAAGAGAAAAAGAACGGTCATCAGCGATGCTGATCTCTCCATGACGCCGATGATTGATATCGTGTTTCAGCTTCTCATCTATTTCCTGGTTACGTTTGAACCCGTCGATCTGATGGCTCATCTCGATGTGTACAGGCCGGCTCCTGATGAGGAGCGCAGGGAGGAAATGGAAACTCCCAACGTGCTTCGGATAACCATTTACGAAGACGGTTACACCATGAATGAAAGACAGGTCGCGTTGCGCGATATCGAGCGCATGCTGACCCGTCTTGCGGGTATTGATCCCAGACGCACAGTGTTGATCATGGCGACGGCGCATTCCCGGCACGAGAACCTTATTGATGTGCTGGATTTATGCGCTAAAGCCGGGATGAGAAATCTGTCCGTAGTAAGTACAAATTAACCGTGCATATTGATGCAAACTTCATGATGGTGTATCGTATCTTGAGTGCGGTTGTTTCTGTTGCCCTTTTATGCAGGGTGCCGGGAAGGGGATAAAATGTCCATCAGCAGGCATGTGAAAAAGCAGATCATAGACCACCTGTGGGGGCCTGTCGGCTCCATCATACTTCATGCCCTTATTATTTACGCCCTTGTACATTTTGTTGTCTTTGATACCAGGGATGTTCAGCCGGATATTGAAGTAACGATCATGGAGATGGAAACGGTTGATATCGAGGATCTCCTTGATGAGCTGGAACCTGAACTAGACCCGCTTGACGTTCCCGATGACCATATTGACGCGCCTGACGTGGACGTTGATATGGATGTCCCCGATGATAGGGATTTTGTTCAGGATGATCCCGATGTGGACTTTGACGCCCTGAATGTAATGGTTTCTGAAAGCCCTCTTGTCATGCGCGGACTGCTGGCAGGTAGAACCGAGGGGGGACGCGCACGCGGTCTGCGTGAATTTGGAGGCAGCGAGGAAACGGAAGCCGCGGTCAGACGCGCGCTGGAGTGGCTGAGGATTCACCAGAACGCAGACGGGTCATGGGATCACGGGGCAAGAGCCGCCGCCGCAATGACTGGAATGGCTCTGTTGACCTATCTTGCGCACGGTGAAACCACTGATTCAGAGAGGTATGGGAGAACGATTCGCCGGGCAATAGAGTATCTGATATCGATCCAGGGGGATGACGGAAATTTTGCCAGAACAGGAAGCAATCATGTGTACGGCCAGGGCCTGGCCGTGTATGCGTTGGCCGAGGCATACGCGATGACCCGCATTCCGGCGATAAAGCCGGCGATGGACAAGGGGGTGCGCACCATGCTCGACGGTCAGCAGCGGAGAGGTGGCTGGGATTATGAGTTCGCTCAAGGGGCACGCCGGGACACATCAGTTGCGGCTTTTTTCATACAGGCCCTGAAGGCCGCGGAGCTGGCCGGAAGCGAATATGTAGATGAAATCAGGGAGGCCATGGATTTGTCGGTACAGGATGTCAAAACCACATTCAACCCTGAACACGGATCATTCGGGTATACCGAGCCGGGCGGCGCGGGTGACAGAGCCCAGGGCATAACGGCTATAGGCGTCTTGATTCATCAGTTGGCGGGACATGGACGGGATGATGAAGTAAGAGCCGCAATGGACATGCTCCGTGAAAGGACAAGCGCGGACTGGGATAATCCGGAAAGATATACCCTTTACCGATGGTACTACATAACACAGGCGATGTTTCAGACCGGCGGGCAGACATGGAGAAACTGGAATCGACAGTTTGCCCCGGCACTTGTGGAAAATCAGAATGAGGATGGAAGCTGGACCTCGCCTGCAGCCACATTTGAGGCAGGCGGAGGACGCGAGGTTAACCGCGGTCCGGTATACTCAACCGCCTTCGCCGCGCTCACTCTTCAGGTATATTACAGGATCCTCCCTACATTTGCAGTTATTGAAGACCGGGAACCTGAAGAGGAGGATCCCGATGATGATATTGTCATCGAGATCATCTGAATGATCTTCTGAGGGCTTGTTTATCCCGGGCCGGTCGATGTACAGTCGGCTGCATGGCTTCTGTAAATTCCATCCAGATACTTCCCGACCATGTAGCCAACAAGATAGCTGCAGGCGAGGTGGTCGAACGGCCTGCTTCCGTGGTCAAGGAACTGCTGGAAAACGCGCTTGATGCGAATTCCAGCGCCATACGGGTTGAAGTGGTGGCGGGCGGACGCAAGTATATTTCGGTTTCCGATGATGGATCTGGAATGAACCGTGACGACGCCTTGCTCAGCGTGGAGCGACACGCCACAAGCAAGATTCGGGACGTCGACGACATTGAAGCCGTGAAAACATTGGGTTTTCGCGGAGAGGCACTGGCGTCCATAGCATCCGTATCCAGATTTACTATTACGACGAGGCGCAGGGGCGACATGAGCGGCACTGAGATCTCCATGGCCGGGGGGCGTATTCTGGATGTGCAGGAAACAGGCTGCCCGGAGGGCACTCAAGTTCAGGTGCGGAATCTTTTTTTCAATGTGCCTGCCAGGCGGAAATTCCTGCGAAAGGAACAGACTGAGCTTTCTCATGTCAGGCAGGTGCTCCTCGTATACACATTGTCCCACCCCGAGATGGGCTGGCGACTGATTGTCGACGAGCGCGAGGCATACGTTCTGCCCGGGCAGTCATCATTGGAGGAGCGGTTGACCGATCTGTTCGGATCGGAATACCTGAAGGATCTTCGTCCTGTTGATCACCAGGCATCCGAAATTAGTGTCAAGGGCTATGCGGGATTGCCAGGGACTGCGCGTTCAAGCCGCTCTGAACAATATGTTTTTGTAAACGGTCGGCCTGCCTCGGCGCCCACGCTTGGATACGCTCTATCGGAGGCGTACCACTCACTGGTTCCCAAGGGCCGTCATCCGGTGATATTTCTTTTCGTGGAACTGCCGCCGGATCAGGTGGACGTCAATGTTCACCCGGCAAAAAAAGAGGTAAGGTTTCGTCAGGCCCATCGAGTCAGGGACGCGGTAATAAACGCCATTCGAGACGCACTGTCTTCTCCGGGAGAAACTGTTATAACACAATCTCCCGATACAGCCGGCCGGGCGGATATTGCCGCCTCACGCACGGGAACGGTGTTCAAGATTGAGAATCTTCCTGAAACCCGGATATTTGAGTATCCGCGTCTGCCTTCCATGGAAGAGACCGTCGGGAATAGTCCTGATATTCCAGATCAAACCGGTCATGACACCGGTGATGACGGCCGACGAACCCGTCCATGGTCATGGTGCAGGGTGGTGGGTCAGATCGGGGGATTGTATGTGATACTGGAAACCGAGGACGGAATGGTTCTAATGGATCCGCATGCCGCTCATGAGAGGCTGCTCTTCGAGCAGTTCATGCGTCAGGCGATGCATCACAGTGTCCGAAGTCAGGGTCTGCTTACCCCTGATACCGTGGAGTTATCGCCGGGTAATGCCCTGCTGGTGCGGCGCAACCTCGATTTGTTGAGAGATATGGGGTTCGGTATATCAGATTTCGGAGGCGATAGTTTCATCGTGGATGCCCTGCCGCAATGTCTGGGAAATACCGACCCTTCCTCCATTCTTGCTGAGGTGGCCCATGGACTTGAAGAGGGAGGTTCCCGTGCAGGCTCCGAAAGGTGGTCTGAGGAACGCGTTGCAAGCGCCGCGTGCCGCGCGGCGGTGAAATCAAGGGACAGGTTGACATTGAATGAGATCGAGCAGTTGGTGATCGATCTGGCAGGCGCGGAAATGCCGTATACCTGCCCTCATGGCCGTCCGACTATTATCTTTACCGGATTTTCCGAACTGGACCGAAAGTTCGGAAGGGAGTGAAGGGATGTTTATGATTCTCCGCCCTGATTTATCCCTTTGGAGTCGACCTTGACAGAATTCTCACTGTTAAGTTCCTTGCGCAGCGAATTGTAGGCATGATCAAATCGCTTCTTTTCATCCGGTGACATCTTTTTTTCCATCTCATTATGGAGCTCTCTGTAAGGTTTAGAGGCCAGTCTCAGAAGCTCCCACAGTCCGTGAAACAGGTCTTCAGCGCGCCGTTGGTAGTGCAGGGCGGGCAGGTGGCATTGTTCCAGCGGGACTCCAAGGAAGGTGCATAGAAAACTTTCCTTTTCCTCCAGGTCGTTCTGGTGCCGCATCATGAAATGAATGGATCTTACTCCTCCCATTACAAGATCCATGAAATGAATGAAGGCCCTTTCCTTGGAGCATATATTTCCAGATCGAGCGGCAGCCAGAGCGTGCTCGTTAGCCTTATCCAGAAGACGGATGATCCGGGATATATGTTCGATTTTTGAGGGAATGCTCTTGTCCTGCATGGGTATATAAAGCAATTCCATGCTCCGTTCAAAGCATGCATTCCGGCGGGCAAGATGGATACACCGATTATAATGGGATTGATTTGTCATTTTGCAAATATGACTTTATCAGAGATTCCCGTTATTGGCAATCGTGCGGAGCGAACTCGTATTGCAATTCAGGGGCGAATACTTATGATGGGCGCTTGGAAATCGTGAGTCCGGGGACGTGTGCCTTTTTGCATGGAGAATCGTGATGAAAATATTTATTTCCGCGTGCGTTTATGCGCTGATGGCCTCTGGATTGGTGTACGGTAATGGAGATGTCGATGAACGGGAGTCCGTAGGGGGCATCGTATTGGGATACTCGGGCGAAATCCCGGAAGACCTTGCGATACGGGTCAGGGCATTTATCGAATACCACACTGCAATTCCGGTGCGCTTAACCCCCGTGGAAATGGGGGACGGCGAAAGCCTTAGGGAAATAGGGGAGCCTTTGAATAAAATCCTTGAGCCCGATGACGTTTTCCTCGTGGTTTTTGCGTGGCCTGACACTGGGCATGAGGCCAACGAGGAACACGCCGCTTATCTGTATGATCATGAAGTCGCGGTAATAAACGCGCGTGTGCTTGAGGATACCGACGACCTGGAAACTTATGGACGAAGGCTTGAAAAGGTAGCTATGCACAGTGTGGGTATCATGCTGGGGGTCGAACCGGTTCCAAATCCGCGCTCGGCCATGTTCCCGTACCGAACGATCGAGCAACTGGATATGATGGGGCGGAATTATGATCCTCCCTCCCTGCATAATGTCCAGCGGGCTGCGTCGAAACGGGGGATCGACCTGATGGAGGATAAGACCCGTATACCGGATCGGCCATGATCAATGGCGGAGACTGCATATCATGCTGGATATTAAAACAATAAGAGAAAGAGAGATGGATGTACGCACGGCGCTGCAAACTCGAGGCAGCGATTTCGACTTGGATTGCATTCTTGAACTTGACATGGAACGCCGCTCATTGGTTGGAGAGGCGGAGGCCCTGAAGCATGAGCGCAATGTGGTCTCAAAGGAGATCGGCCGCTTGAAGAAGGAAGGCGAGGACGCCGCTGAGCAGCGCGATCAAATGCGCGCCGTGGGAGAGCGGATATCGAAGATGGATGCAAGAATAAGGGAAATTGATTCAACCCTGCAGGGTCTGTTGCTTGAAGTGCCTAACATACCCTGCGCTGAGACCCCAGTGGGAAGTGATGAATCGGCAAACCGTCTGGTTAAGACCAGGGGAGAACCCGGGTCCTTTTCGTTTACGCCAAGATCCCATGTCGAGCTGGGGGAAATGCTTGGTATTCTGGATTTTGAACGGGCGGCCCGTATCAGCGGCTCGGGTTTCCCCCTGCTTAAAGGCCATGGCGCCAGGCTTGAGCGCATCTTGATACAGTTCATGCTGGATATTCATACAATGGAACACGGGTATGAAGAAGTTGCACCCCCGTACATGTGCAACGCGGACGCCATGACGGGAACCGGACAGCTGCCCAAACTTGCGGAAGACATGTACTACATCAAATCCGACGACCTTTACCTCATACCTACTGCCGAGGTGCCGGTAACCAACATGTATCGCGAAGAGATAATCAAGGGATCCCTTCCAATCCGCCATGTGGCGTATACGCCGTGTTTCAGGCGAGAGGCAGGCGCAGCCGGCAGGGAAACCCGCGGTATGATAAGAGTGCACCAGTTCGACAAGGTCGAACTGGTGAAGATTGTTGAGCCTGATCAATCATACGCTGAGCTGGAAAAGCTGCTCGGCGATGCTGAAACCGTTTTGCAGCGTCTTGAACTTCCATATCGGGTCCGTGAGTTATGCACGGGTGATTTGAGCTTTGCGGCCGCCAGATGCTACGACATAGAGTTGTGGGCTCCCGGCCAGAACGATTGGCTTGAAGTCTCCTCCTGCAGTAATTTCGAGGATTTCCAGGCGAGGCGGGCAGGCATTCGTTATCGGAATTCCAGCGGAAAAACCGTGTTCCCCCATACATTGAACGGCTCAGGCGTTGCGCTGGCGCGGCTTGTCGTGGCTATCCTGGAAAATTACCAGGAGGCCGACGGCTCCGTTGTTATTCCGGAGGCCTTGAGATCACTTATGAGGATGGATAAAATTCAGCCCCGAAGTTGACAGGCATGTCAACCGTATCTTATGCGATTTGCGCCCGCCGCAGGAGGGTGCAACAACCGGCATTCCCGTCTGGCACATGAAAACGCCATGCTGTTGAGCCTCGGGAATGGTGTATTATTATTCCGTGTCATTACCGGATTGCCGGTATGGTGGTGGCTGTATGGGCCTCGATAGCGGCAGAATGGAAGGGTGATGAATCTGGCATGATAGAAAGTACGTTCAGTAAAACAATAGAATCCAACGGTTTGATTTCGGAGAATGACAGGATTCTTCTGGCCGTGTCAGGAGGTGCTGATTCAGTTGCCATGGCACATCTTTTTAGCGGGTCTATGGCGGCATGGTCGCTTGATATCATCCTGCTTCATTTAAATCATCAAATTCGCGGTGAGGAGTCGGATGATGACGAGAGATTCGTGTCGGCGCTGGCCGATCGCCTGGGGGTTCCTGTCATCAGCGAAAAAAAGGATGTTCCGCGCCTGGCTAAACGAAAGGGCTTGTCCCTTGAGATGGCGGCACGGGAGGCGCGCTACGCATTCTTCAGAAAGGAGGCTAAACTGACAGGGATCAGCACGGTGGCCGTGGCTCACACCTTGGATGATCAGGCTGAAACCGTTTTACTCCGTCTTATGCGCGGGTCAGGATTGAGGGGGTTGGGCGCGATGGATTACCGCGCTGAGAATGACGGTCTCACGGTTATTCGTCCTCTCCTGGATATCAGGCATGCTCAGCTTGAGGAGTATCTAGACGGCAGGAATGAAGACTGGCGCGAAGACCCTAGCAACAGCGACCTCGG
This sequence comes from Kiritimatiellia bacterium, assembly GCA_007130845.1. Classification (GTDB taxonomy): domain Bacteria; phylum Verrucomicrobiota; class Kiritimatiellia; order SLAD01; family SLAD01; genus SLRP01. The sequence continues at coordinate 7,725 of SLRP01000181.1, forward strand.
ATTCACGCGAAACAGGGTGCGGCATGAGTTGATTCCGTATCTCGAGAACAGATTCAATCCAGGAATACGGGAAACGCTGCATCGCACAGCAGGCATTCTTCGTGACGAGGATCAATTAATGGAGGGCTCAATTGATGCCGCGTGGGACGAATGTCGGAAGGACGGCTTGAAGGCATTGGACGGCACTGCATTGGATCGGTTTCCGCGACCTGTCCGTTACCGTGTAATATTGAGATGGCTGCAGGGCCGCGGGATTTCCCCGTCTGACATGGATTATAACCTGGTGAGCAGGATTGATAGAATGCTCAGGAAATCGGTAGGGTCAAAACGGATTCAGGCATCAGGCGGCACGGCTCTGAAGGTGAGGTATCAGGTGCTTGAGGTTGACCAGGATGTTGAGTCTGCAGGCAGCCGCATTTTCCGGTTGCCGTTGCGGTTGCCGGGGGAAACAGTACTGATTGAGCAGGGATTGCGTATCGTTGCATCATTCGAGCGCGGATTTGAAAAGTCAAAAGGCCGGGTATGCGGAGGGCTCCCTGCCGAGGCATGGATTAACCGAGAGAAAGCCGGCAAAGCCGGAATATACGTACGGTCATGGGCCCCGGGTGACAGGATTAACATCGCCGGCACTGAAGGATCCAAAAAATTGCAGGATATATTTGTCGATGAAAAGATTCCGAGGGAACTGCGCGTCGGGGTTCCGGTTCTGGAATGCCGCAGGGAGATCGTATGGATACCGGGATTCCGGGTAGCGCGAGGTTGGGAAGTCACAGGAAGCGGATCTCCCAGCATACATCTCTTTATGGAACGGGTATGATAAAATGCCCGATGGCTTGGCGTGATCCCCTTGTTGATTTTTGTGAAATGGGGGTTAAACTTCAAAAGAAAGGATTGTGTTGGGCATGTCATGTGTGTAGGATGTGCTCCTGCAGTCAGAGGGTTGTTGTGAAGATTGGGGATATTCCTGGAGGTGTGATGTACGCTCGCCCGCGTGACCCCATTAAGACCCTCCAGCCTTGGGCATCGTGTTCCGGGTAATTCCGTAAGAAGATTTGTAGATATGGAAAATAAAGAAAACAATAAGGATGCAGGAGGGCAGATCCATTCGCGCCTGCCCCTGCGCGGGATGGCCATGTGGCTGTTGCTGCTGGCAATGGCCCTGACAATGTATCAGGTTTTCTCCTCGGGACAGGACAGGCCGGAAAGCATTCCATACAGCCCTGAATTTCTGAGGCTTGTTGAAGAAGGCGGTATTCACAAACTGGATATCGTTACCGAGGTTTCAGGTCAGCAGTATATTGAGGGGGAACTTGAGGAATTGAATGCGCGCGGCGAGCGCAAACGTTTCCGCACCGATGTCGTTTTCAAGGAGGATTTACTGAAAAGACTGGAGGAGAACCAGGTTCCGTTCAGATTCCGATCCCAGAACCCTTACATATGGCAGCTGATTTCCGGAGCCATACCGTTCATTTTGATACTGGCGTTATTGTATTTCTTTTTCATTCGTCAGATGCGGGCAGCGGGGAAGGGTGCCATGAGTTTCGGCAAGAGCCGCGCAAGGCTTTTGACCAGGGAAAAAAACAAAATTACATTCACCGACCTGGCCGGAATTGAGGAGGCAAAGGAGGAAGTTCAGGAGATAATTGACTTTCTCAGCGATCCCAAAAAGTTTCAGAAACTCGGGGGACGCATACCAAAAGGCGTTCTTGTGGTGGGACCTCCGGGAACCGGTAAGACTCTTCTGGCTAAGGCCATTGCCGGAGAGGCGGAGGTGCCGTTTTTCAGCATTAGCGGTTCGGATTTCGTGGAAATGTTTGTGGGTGTAGGGGCATCGCGTGTCCGTGACATGTTTGAGCAGGGAAAGAAGAGCGCTCCGTGTCTTATATTCATTGATGAGATCGATGCGGTAGGACGAAGCCGTTTCAGCGGAATAGGCGGCGGTCATGATGAGCGTGAACAGACCCTGAACGCACTGCTTGTGGAGATGGACGGGTTTGACACTCAGGAGGGTGTTATCATCATAGCAGCCACAAACAGGCCGGATGTTTTGGATCCCGCTCTCCTTCGTCCCGGAAGATTCGATCGACAGATTATGATAGAGCTGCCGACTCTGGAAGGCAGGGAGGCCATACTCCGGATTCATTCCAAAAAGGTAAAGCTGGATGAATCGGTTAAATTGAGGCAGGTGGCCAGAGGGACACCCGGATTTTCAGGAGCGGACCTGGCCAACCTAATGAATGAGGCCGCGCTTCTGGCGGCGCGTACCAATGAAGACTCCATTCGCATGGAACATCTTGAAGAGGCGCGAGACAAGGTGCGATGGGGCCGTGAACGGCGAAGCCGCATGATGGATGATAATGAAAAGCGTTTGACGGCCTATCATGAAAGCGGCCATGCCATAGTCATGCATCTGGTCGAGGAAAGCGAGCCGTTGCACAAGGTTACCATCATACCACGGGGTCAATCGCTGGGATCTACCATGCAGCTGCCGGAAAAGGACCGGTATACTGAGAGCCGCCGTAAACTTCTCGGCATGCTTGCCGGTATAATGGGAGGCCGGGCCGCCGAGGAAATCGTCTTCGAGGATATTACCACCGGCGCTTCAAGCGATCTGAAGCAGGGCACGCGTATAGCTCGCGCCATGGTCTGCGAGTGGGGCATGAGCGAATCCCTCGGCCCGCAGAGTTTTGGAAATCGCGAGGAAACCCTGTTCCTGGGACGCGAAGTTACTCGCGATCATCAGTACAGCGAGGAAACAGCACGCAAGATTGACCAGGAAGTCAGCAGATTGCTTCTCGATGGTTATGAAAAGGCGCTGTCAATTCTTCGCGAACACCGCACTCAGTTGGATGCGCTTGCAAACCTCCTTTTGGAGAAGGAAACGCTGGACGGGAGGGAAGTGGAGGAAGTTGTCAAGTATGGACGGCTTCTATCGGATTCCGAACGTGTCGAATCCGGAGATGCGCCGGCCGCTGAGGTTGAACAGGAAAAACCTGATGTGGTTGAAACCGAGAAGAAAAAAGCGAAGAAACCGGTTATTACGGATCCATTGCATAACCCGGAAACAGGGCCATCAGTAGCTTGAGCCGCTTATGCACGACCAGTCTGCATGCGCAATTCGTTGGAGATGCAGAGACAGGGAACTTGATATTGGCCGCAGAACACTCATCATGGGTGTGCTGAACGCAACACCGGACTCATTCTACGATGGCGGGCGCCATTCCACTCCTGAACTCGCCGTTGACCGCGGAATTGAATTGGCTGAAACCGGTGCGGATATCATTGATGTAGGCGGGGAATCGACCCGTCCGGGGTCATCGCGTGTCAGCGTGGAAGAAGAGATCCGCCGCGTTATTCCGGTGATTCGATCGCTGATATCCATGACCCAGGCCTTGATTTCCGTTGACACAATGAAGGCGGAGGTGGCGCGTAGATCCCTTGAGGAAGGCGCGCACATCATCAATGATGTATCGGCTTTGACATTCGATCAGGATATGCCTGGGATTGCCGTTAAGAGCGGGGCCGGCGTGATATTGATGCATATGCAGGGAGAGCCAGGCACAATGCAGGATAATCCTTCATACGATGATGTAACCGCGGAAGTCGGCGCATATCTGGATCAAAGGATCAATCTCCTTTCATCCGCAGGGCTGCCCCTTGAATGTATCGCCGTTGATCCGGGAATTGGCTTCGGCAAAACGGTGGATCATAATCTTCAGTTATTGAGGGATCTAGACTCCTTGAATTCGTTTTCGAGGCCCGTGGTTGTGGGCTTTTCCAGAAAAAGTTTTCTCGGAAGGATTACCGGGCAGGGGCCCGGCGACCTCCTGCCTGCAAGTCTTGGGGCTGCGGCGGTGGCGTTGATGCGGGGAGCGCACATAATAAGAACGCATGATGTGAAAGAAACTTGTGATGTTGCCCGCCTTGTTGATACGATACGTCTCAAGGAGAGCGGTCATGACGATTCTTAACCAACTGCATTTACCGGAATGGTCGGGTGTTCTGGAAATACTGGTTCTTGCCGTAGCTTTTTATTATCTTATCATCTTCTTTCACGGGACCCGCGGCGCTGCGGTTTTGACCGGTCTTGTGGTTCTTCTGGTGGTGTTGATGTTTGTGACGCATGTCTTCCACCTGAACACGCTGAGTTGGATTATTCAGCACTTCACTGTATATCTTGTCATTGCCTTCGTGGTTATTTTCCAGCCGGAAATTAGAAGGGCCCTTGCGGAATTGGGGACACAGCCTGTCTTTTCCGGCAATACGGAGAATCGCGAAGTGGTAGACGACCTTGTGAAGGCTATTTGTCAGCTGGCGGATAAGAAGATCGGGGCCCTGGTTGCGATAGAGCGCGAGATCAAGACGCGGCATATTCAGGAGAGCGGAACGACCATCGACAGCAGGCTTACGCCCGAATTGCTCGCCTCGATTTTTTATCCTCATACGCCCCTGCATGACGGCGGGGTGATAGTACGTGGCGACCGAATAATGGCTGCAGGTTGTTTCTTCCCCCTGTCACAGCGGTATGAGTTGAGCAAGTCGCTGGGGACGCGTCATCGTGCGGCGATTGGCTTTACGGAGGAAACAGACGCTGTAGTTCTTGTCGTTTCAGAGGAGACTGGGACCATTTCGATCGCGTACAGGGGACGTATAAGCCGCGGGATTGATGAACACCGTCTACACCGTATACTAAACGCCATCCTGCTGCGCGGACGCAAGCAGGAGAGCCGGTTAAGCAGGGTCAAGAAACAACTGGATTTGAGTCCCGAGGGGCTTGCCCGTACGGATAGAATAAGCAATGAATTGCTGGATGAAAATGAAGCACGTTTTTACAAGGATCTATAGAGTACTTGTCAACAACAAGGGGTTCAAAGCGGCTGCTCTGCTTGTAGGCGTGGTGACATGGTATTCGGTGCAGCCATCCATAAGTTTTGAAACAGTGGTAAGGGATGTCCCAATCCAGGTCGCAGCAGACAGTGGATGGGCAGTATTGGAGCAATCCGCAACCACTGCTGATCTTCATATACGAGGATCAAGGGAAACTGTTCGATTCGTTGAGCAGGATCCTCCTGAGATTATTGTGGATATGCGTGGAAAGACAGCTGATCAGCTCACTGTTGCTGAACTCGGCCCGCGAAATGTTCGCGCTCCGGCTGGTGCTCGTGTCCTGAATGTCCGCCCTGCCGAGGTGTATGTACAGCTCGATCGTGAAATTATAAGAGATATTCCGGTCAATGCGAATCTTCAGGGATCCCTGCCGGAAGGGTTTGAAGTTGATAGCGTGAGTGTGAATCCAGAAACCGTTACAGTTCATGGTCCGCGTAAACGCCTTGAGAATATCGAGTCGGTTCGAACACAGGCAGTTGACATAGAAGGCAGAATTCAATCATTCAATCAGCGCGTAGAGATTGCACATCCCAGTCCCGTCTGGACGGCCCGTATTCAGCCCGAAAGGGTGGAAGTGGTAGTATCCATAATTGAGCATACCGAAACGCGTACATTTGAGAGCATTCAGGTTAATGCACTTGCTTCACCTGACTTCCTCAGGCCGGTTCAAATCGTCCCGGATAGCATAAGGGTGGTTCTTCGGGGCCATGCCGGAGTCATCAAGGATATGAAAGAGGAAGATATTGTAGCATTCGTGGATTGTACTGATCTGGAAGATCTGAAGGATAAGAGATTGACGGTTCATGTTCACGTTCCGTCAAGGGTGCAGATTGAGTCTGTGGAACCCTCTCATGTATCGGTCCATATTGAGGGCCGGTAGACTTGTTTTTGTCATTGACCGATTTACTGTTATAGTTAAGAGCATGAAGATGAATAAATATACGCGGGCAGGTGTGTTTGCCCTGACCTTTATACTGCTGGGCTCACCGTCTGATGCTGACCGGTTGTTTGAAGGCGACGATGCTCCCGGAAGCCGGCCGGAGGATTTGAGGCGTGATTTTGGCCGGGTGCCCGGGAATGCGGAAGCCGCTGTTTCGGACGGCCCGCTACCGGCAACCGTGCGCGAGGCATATTCAGCTTTCGAGATTGGAGATATTCAAAATTCAATTCGCCTTTTCAGGGAAGTGCTTGAGGATAATCCGGGAAGCCGGCCGGCCTTGTTCGGGCTTGGCACGGTGCTGCTCAGGATGAAAGAGTATGATGAAGCGATAAGAATTCTTGAGCCGATGATGGAGGAATACCCGGAGGATTTTTCCATATTCAACAATCTGGCATGGTTATACGCCACGGCCACCGATCCGGACATAAATAATCCTGAACGGGCCCTTAATCTGGCGCGGAAGGCCCTGATGCTTGCTCCAAGAAACTTTCATGTATGGAACACCCTGTCTGAAGCACATTACGTTTCCGGCAACTATGAGAAGGCCTTTCGCATTGCTCAACAGGCGTTAAGATTGAGCCGTGAACAGAATGCCCCGATTTCGCGGCAGAGGGAATACCAGCAACAGGTTGAAAAGGCCCGCAGGGCACATCAGGGAATGTAACGCTATGTTTCCGGGCAGTGCTTTGACGTCGAATCTCAGGGCCGGGTAACAGACATATTCCTGTGCCGTAGGGAACCGGGCTGGAAATGCAAGTTTACTATCCAGTCCCGTTATTCAGAGTCTGGATTTCAGGCGGGTCAGGATATTTTCCGGCGAGCGCATCTTGTATTACCTGCTTTGTTTTTTCCGAAAAATCCTTCTTAAGCATCCAATTCAGATACCCGGGATCATTGCCGGCCAATGATCTCAGTTTGGATCCCTGTTTTGATCCGAAATTAATTACGATCTCACCATCCTCCCATTTTAATTTGCCGGTGTAATCTATCCATTCGGGTTTGCATGGATTGCAAATGGCATCCAGCTCGCTGATTGTCCTTGGAAGTTCGGGGTACCGTTGCAATTGCGCGTCCAGCACGCGTATGGTGGCTTCAACATCATCAAGGGCACCGTGAGCTCCAAGATGCATTTCTCCGCAATAGAATTTAAGAGCTGCGGAAAGATCCCTGGGCTCCTTGAGGTGAAATATAATCTGGGCATCCACCACCCGGCGGCCTTCCATTTGGAACGATACTCCGGCGCGCGCGAATTCCTCGCAAAGCATCGGGATGTCATACCGCACAGCATTGAATCCGGCGAGGTCACAGTCCTCCAGAACACCGCATACCTCGGCGGCTATGTCCTTGAAGGCCGGGGCGCTTTCGACATCCTCATCCCTGATTCCGTGAACCCTGGATGATTCAGGTGGTATGGGTATTCCGGGATTTATACGAAAGGACAGGGTTTTACGTTTACCGTCCGGATAAATTATGACAATGCCCAGATCGATTATGCGGTCTCGCAGGCAGTTCGTTCCAGTTGATTCTATATCAAATACCGCAATGGGTCGGTCGAGTTTTATATTCATTGATCATTAACATAGCGTTCATGCTATTACGTTGCAATATTCGTATGATATGATGGTTGAAAATAGGCCGGAATATTGACTCAGAGCCTTTACGGCGTTATCACGGATGTTCATGCAAAGTGCTATTCAGAGATTATTGAGTGATGAAACCGGGCGCAACGATCAATTTCCAGTTACACGGGATCAAATATTCATGGCGCACGCAGGCGTTACAGCATTGCCGCGTCCGGCCGGAGATGCGCTGACATATTTTGCAAAGAGGGCAACGGGTCATCGGCAGGAGGACGCGGAAATCTGGAAACTCGTAGGCGATGCCAGGAATTCAGCCGCTTCACTGCTGGGTTGCTCGTCGGGGGAAATCGCACTTCTTGGGCCAACGTCGCTTGGCCTCAACCTTGTGGCCAACGGCCTGGCCTGGCGGCCAGGGGATGAGGTCGTTTATTATCCCGATGATTATCCCGCGAATGTATATCCGTGGTTGAAACTCAAGGACTCAGGCGTACGCCCCATTGAACTTAACCCGGAAATACCAGGCCGAATTACATGGGAGTTGATTGAACCGCTCCTTACAAATAATACCAGATTAGTTTCGCTTGCATCCTGCAACTATCTTGCCGGTTATAGGATCGACGTGGATGGAATCGGGAGACATCTCAGGGAACGCGGTATTTTGTTCTGTGTGGATGGGATTCAATCCATAGGAGCCTTTCCTTTTTCAGTTGATAATGTGGACTTTATGAGCGCCGACTCTCACAAGTGGATGCTGGGTCCGGTCGGCGCGGGATTGTTTTATGTCAAGGAATCCAGGTTTGATGAATTGAATCCAACTCTGCTCGGAGCCTGGAATGTTGTGTCTCCGGATTTTGTGCCTGGAAGAGAGATTGAATTCTATCCGGGAGCGCGCCGATATGAGCCAGGATCCCTTAATATTCCGGGAATTCTGGCAATGCGCGCTTCGTTGAAGATGTTGCTGGAGTATGGGATATCATCCATGGCAGATCGTATTCTTTCCATCCGAAGAAAAGTAATCACAGTCCTGACTGAAAATGGTTATCGGATTTATGGGGCCATGGATTCGGTCGATGAGAAACATGCCTCAGGAATAATCACCTTCCATCATCCAGTGAAGGATATTCCCCCTTTGGCGGATCTACTGGAAAAAAATGGAATTGCCGTTTCATGCCGGAAAGACAGGTCGGGTTTAAATATGATCCGTTTGTCACCCCATTTTTACAATACTGACGATGAAGTTGAACGAGTCATCGATATTATTGCCGATTATGGTTGATACCCTGACTCCATAATTGCTTCCGGAATTCCGGTGTCAGGACTCACACTTGACACTATATATTGTTGCAGTATTGTGAATTAAGGGAGTAGTTCCCATGCTTTAAATACAGACAAAGGAGGTTGATATGTTTAAAGGACTTGTTCCATCGCTTGTTGCAGCCGGTATTATTCTTGCAGCACCGGCGTATGTTCATGCGGATGAATACGGCATCGACGTGGATCATTCCTCTGTGGGGTTTGTCACACGGCATCTTGCTGTGGTGAATGTTCCAGGACAGTTTCATGAATATGAGGGTGAGCTTTCCTATGACGGCGAAGATATTTCGAGTCTGAAGCTGAACCTTGTTGTGAAGGCGGAATCAATAGATACCGCCAATGAAGACCGTGATGATCATCTGCGCAGCGAGGACTTTTTCGAGGTCGATACCTATCCCGAGATCAGTTTCAATACCGAACGTGTTGAGACGCGTGATGAAAAGATCTATCTGATCGGCGAATTGACGATCAAGAATACCACTAGGACAGTGGAACTGCCGGTTGCACTGGAAGGTCCTGTGGAGGATCCATGGGGGAATCAGAGAGTCGGTCTTGAGATATCGGGTTCGATCGACAGGAATGATTATGGAGTGGGATTCGACGGCATGGCCGACAGAACGATCGGCAGTACGGTCCGATTGGATGTGAATATCCAGGGGATCAAGGCTCAGGACGAATAGCTGCTTGCCTTAAGCAGTCAAATTATTATGTCCGGGTGACAACCGGGCCGGCCCGACAACGTTAATTGTGTTGGTGTGGGGTAACGGGTGATAAAAACCCGGTAATGTCACATACGCTCTTGTTTATTCGGTGCAGTGTATTATCCTGCATCTGAAATGACATCGGTACGTTATATCAGTACGCGGGGCAAGACGCCTCCAATGGGTTTTCAGGATGCCGTTATGACGGGATTGGCCCCGGACGGCGGACTCCTGATCCCTGAAGAGATCCCGGATGTTAGTGAGCACCTTGATGAATGGAGCAAGCTCTCATATCAGGATATCACGTTCGAAATACTGCGTTTATTCGTGGATATTCCGGATGATGACCTGCGTGATTTGATAGATCGAAGTTACGCGCCCTTCAGCCATCCCGAGATAGCCCCCGCCATTCCAGTGGGCCCTGTCCATATTCTGGAATTATTTTACGGTCCGACACTGGCTTTCAAGGATATCGCTCTGCAGTTTTTGGGCAATTTCTTCGAGCATATTCTCGATACCCGCGAACAGCATCTAAATATTATTGCCGCAACGAGCGGAGATACCGGTAGCGCGGCCATCCATGGTGTAAGGGGTCGGGACCGGATGAGCATATTTGTAATGTACCCGAAAGGACGTATTGCTCCGCTTCAGGAGAGGCAGATGACATCGGTTTTAAGTCCGAATGTTTTCAACCTGGCTATTGAAGGGACTTTTGACGACTGCCAGCGCATAATGAAAAAGTTGTTCAGGGATCTTGGTTTCAAGGAGCATTACGCGCTGGGCGCTGTCAACTCAGTGAACTGGGCTAGGGTGCTGTCT